>NZ_JBHXTE010000008.1:0-94205 GCF_042677545.1 Streptomyces sp. NPDC127108
TGTTGTGGCTGGTCGCGCAGTTCCCCGCGCCCCTTACGGGGCGCACCACCCCGCCCCGCGGGCGGGGTTCAGGTCAGCGAGACTCCACCGGGACGAAGTCGCGGATGACCTCGCCGGTGTAAATCTGGCGGGGGCGTCCGATACGCGAGCCGGGCTCCTTGATCATCTCGTGCCACTGGGCGATCCAGCCGGGCAGGCGTCCCAGAGCGAAGAGCACCGTGAACATCTCGGTCGGGAAGCCCATGGCGCGGTAGATCAGGCCGGTGTAGAAGTCCACGTTGGGGTAGAGCTTGCGCTCGACGAAGTAGTCGTCGGCCAGCGCGTGCTCCTCCAGCTTCAGCGCGATGTCGAGCAGCTCGTCGGACTTGCCGAGCGCCGAGAGGACGTCGTGCGCCGCCGCCTTGATGATCTTCGCCCGGGGGTCGAAGTTCTTGTAGACGCGGTGCCCGAAGCCCATGAGCTTCACGCCGTCTTCCTTGTTCTTCACCTTGCGGATGAAGGTGTCGACGTCGCCGCCGGTCGCCTGGATGCCCTCGAGCATCTCCAGGACGGACTGGTTGGCACCGCCGTGCAGCGGACCCCACAGGGCCGAGATGCCGGCGGAGATCGAGGCGAACATGTTCGCCTGCGAGGAGCCCACCAGACGGACCGTGGAGGTCGAACAGTTCTGCTCGTGGTCCGCGTGCAGGATCAGGAGCTTGTCGAGCGCGGAGACCACGACCGGGTCCAGCTCGTACTCGGCGGCGGGCACCGAGAAGGTCATGCGCAGGAAGTTCTCGACGTAGCCGAGGTCGTTGCGCGGGTAGACGACCGGGTGGCCCTGCGACTTCTTGTACGCGTACGCCGCGATCGTCGGAAGCTTGGCGAGCAGGCGGATCGTGGAGAGGTGCCGCTGCTTCTCGTCGAACGGGTTGTGGCTGTCCTGGTAGAACGTGGACAGGGCGCTGACCACGGAGGACAGCATCGCCATCGGGTGGGCGTCGCGCGGGAAGCCGTCGTAGAACCGCTTGACGTCCTCGTGCAGCAGGGTGTGCTGGGTGATCTCGTTCTTGAAGGTGGCGAGCTCGTCGACCTTCGGCAGCTCACCGTTGATCAGCAGGTACGCCACCTCGGTGAAGGTGGAGCGCTCCGCGAGCTGCTCGATCGGGTAGCCGCGGTAGCGCAGGATGCCCTGCTCGCCGTCGAGGTAGGTGATGGCGGATTTATAGGCGGCCGTGTTGCCATAACCGCTGTCCAGGGTCACCAGACCGGTCTGGGCGCGGAGCTTGCCGATATCGAAGCCCTTGTCGCCGACAGTGGACTCGATCACCGGGTAGGTGTACTCGCCATCGCCGTACCGCAGTACTACAGCCTTGTTAGCGTTCTCGCTCACGTCATCCCTCACCGACGTTGTGCCTCTTCTTCGAGGTGCCCTGACTGTCTCTACCATCCCCCATTTGGCCCTGGAGAGTGCACTCGGGGTCGACCATTGGGCCTATTGGCGGCACTCAGTGCCGCCAACCTGCTCATCCTGCCCCCTTCGCCCCAGTTCCGAAAGTGCTGTGTGACGTTTCCGACTCGTTTGATCGATCAAAGGTCGGCGACGCGTTGACGCCTACCCTCAGCCGCCGCGTCGAACCGCCAGCCGATGATCCAGCGCCGTCCATCTGCGGCCCGCGGAGACCGTGCGGACCGCCTGCCCCAGAGCCTTGCGCGAACCGACCAGGACGACCAGCTTCCTGGCGCGCGTCACGGCCGTGTAGAGCAGGTTCCGCTGGAGCATCATCCAGGCGCCGGTGGTGACCGGGATCACCACCGCTGGGTACTCACTTCCCTGTGAGCGGTGGATTGTCACCGCGTAGGCGTGGGCGAGTTCGTCGAGTTCGTCGAAGTCGTACCCGACCTCCTCGTCCTCGTCCGTGCGGACCGTGAGGCGCTGCTCGTCGGCGTCCAGGGCGGTGACCACGCCCACCGTGCCGTTGAAGACGCCGTTGGCGCCCTTCTCGTAGTTGTTGCGGATCTGCGTGACCTTGTCGCCGACGCGGAAGACGCGGCCGCCGAAGCGCTTCTCCGGCAGGTCGGGGCGGCCGGGGGTGATGGCCTGCTGGAGCAGGCCGTTCAGATGACCCGCGCCCGCCGGGCCGCGGTGCATGGGGGCGAGGACCTGCACGTCCCGGCGCGGGTCGAGGCCGAACTTCGCGGGCAGGCGACGGGCGGCCACGTCGACGGTGAGCCGCCCGGCCTCCTCGGTGTCGTCCTCGACGAAGAGGAAGAAGTCGTTCAGACCCTGGGTCAGGGGTGACTGCCCGGCGTTGATGCGGTGGGCGTTGGTGACGACGCCGGACTGCTGCGCCTGGCGGAAGACCTGGGTCAGCCGAACCGCGGGGACGGGTCCCTCCTCGCTGAGCAGGTCCCGCAGGACCTCGCCCGCGCCGACGCTGGGCAGCTGGTCCACATCGCCCACGAAGAGCAGATGGGCGCCCGGCGGGACGGCCTTCACCAGCTTGTTGGCGAGGAGCAGGTCGAGCATGGAGGCCTCGTCGACGACCACCAGGTCGGCGTCCAGGGGCCGGTCCTTGTCGTACGCGGCGTCGCCGCCCGGCTTCAGCTCAAGGAGGCGGTGGACGGTGGAGGCCTCGGCGCCGGTCAGCTCGGCCAGGCGCTTGGCGGCACGGCCCGTGGGCGCGGCGAGCAGCACCTTCGCCCGCTTGGCGCGGGCCAGCTCCACGATCGAGCGGACCGTGAAGGACTTGCCGCAGCCAGGACCGCCGGTGAGGACGGCGAC
This sequence comes from Streptomyces sp. NPDC127108, assembly GCF_042677545.1. Classification (NCBI taxonomy): domain Bacteria; kingdom Bacillati; phylum Actinomycetota; class Actinomycetes; order Kitasatosporales; family Streptomycetaceae; genus Streptomyces; species Streptomyces sp. NPDC127108. The sequence goes on from NZ_JBHXTE010000008.1 coordinate 2,765, forward strand.
CTTGCTGGTCAGGGCGAGCTTGACAGCCTCCTCCTGCTCGGGCGCGAGGTCGGCCCCCGTGCGCCCCTTGAGCCAGCCGAGCGCCTTGTCCCAGGCGACGTCCGCGAAGCCCGGCATCCGGTCCTCCGGTGCCCGAAGGAGCCGCAGGACCTGCCCCGCGAGGGACAGCTCGGCGCGGTGGAAGGGGATCAGATAGACGGCCGTGACGTCGTCGCCGCCGTCCGGTCCGGGAACGGCCTCGCGGACCACCCCTTCGGGGTCCTCGGCCAGCTCGGCCAGGCAGTCGATGACGAGGCCCGTGTCGACCTGGAGGAGCTTGACCGCGTCGGCGATCAGGCGCTCCTCGGGCAGGAAGCAGTTGCCCTGGTCGGTGGATTGCGAAAGGGCGTACTGGAGACCGGCCTTGACGCGCTCCGGGCTGTCGTGCGGGATGCCGACGGACTGGGCGATGCGGTCGGCGGTGAGGAAGCCGATGCCCCACACGTCGGCGGCGAGGCGGTACGGCTGGTTCCGGACCACCGAGATGGAGGCGTCCTCGTACTTCTTGTAGATCCGCACGGCGATGGACGTGGAGACGCCGACGCCCTGGAGGAAGACCATCACCTCCTTGATGGCCTTCTGCTCCTCCCACGCGGCCGCGATCTTCTTCGTGCGCTTGGGGCCGAGTCCTGGCACCTCGATGAGGCGCTTCGGCTCGGTCTCGATGACGTCGAGGGTGTCCACGCCGAAGTGCGTGGTGATGCGGTCGGCCATCACCGGGCCGATGCCCTTGATGAGGCCGGAGCCGAGATAGCGCCGGATGCCCTGGATCGTGGCCGGGAGGACCGTCGTGTAGTTCTCGACGGTGAACTGCTTGCCGTACTGCGGGTGGGAGCCCCAACGCCCCTCCATCCGCAGCGACTCGCCGACCTGCGCGCCGAGCAGCGCGCCGACGACGGTCAGCAGATCCCCGCCGCCGCGCCCGGTGTCCACGCGCGCGACCGTGTACCCGTTCTCCTCGTTGGCGTACGTCACACGCTCCAGAACGCCCTCGACCACGGCCATACGGGGCACGGCGCCGGGCTGTGCAGGACTCGACATGGCCCGACGGTACCGCCGCCCACTGACAGCCCCCCCGTCAGGGCCGCGGCCGACCTGAGCCCCGTCAGGGCCGCGGCCGACCTGAGCCCCGTCAGGGGCGCGGGGAACTGCGCGCTCAGCGCGCGAAAACCCGCAGACGCATCTGCGGAGATCCCGGCAGACGCGTCTGCGGCTTCTGTTGTGGCTGGTCGCGCAGTTCCCCGCGCCCCCTACGGGGCTGAGCCACTGGTCAAGGCGCCCCGCCAGCGAAAGGCGCCCACGCCAGCGAAAATCACGATCGAGTTTCAGCCAGCCGACAACCCTTGCCACCAGCCGTGTAATCGATTCCAATCCCTCGTGTAATCGATTCCACGAGGAGGTGGCATCGGCAGTGGCAAGCGTCGGCATCAAAGACGTCGCGGCCCGCGCGGGCGTCTCCGTGGCCACGGTCTCGCGTGTCCTGAACGCGCACGCGTCCGTGAGTCCCGCCGCCCGGGAGCGCGTGCTCGCCGCGGTGGACGCGCTCGGCTACCGGCCCAACGCGCTCGCCCGGTCCCTCAGGACGGACCAGACGCGCACGCTCGGCCTGGTCATCAGCGACGTGCTGAACCCCTACTTCACCGCACTGGCCCGCTCCGTCGAGGAGGAGGCCCGGGCGCTCGGCTACAGCATCATCTTCGGCAACGCCGACGAGCGGCCCGAACTCCAGGACCACCACATCCGCACGCTCCTGGACCGCCGCATCGACGGCCTCCTCGTCTCCCCCGCCGACGGCGGCTCCCCGCTCGTCCTGGACGCGGCGCGGGCAGGCACCCCGATGGTCTTCGTCGACCGCTGGATCCCCGGCCTCGACGTGCCCGTCGTACGGGCCGACGGCAGCTCCGCCGTGCGCGACCTGGTCGCCCATCTGCACGGGCTCGGCCACCGCAGGCTCGCCATCATCGCCGGGCCCGCGGCCACGACCACCGGCAGCGAGCGCGTGACGGCCTTCCGGGACGCGCTCGCCGAGTACGGCCTCGAACTGCCGGACGCCTACATCGGCCAGGGCGACTTCCAGGCCGCGAGCGGACGGCGCGCGACCGAGGGCTTCCTCGCGCTGCCCGAGCCGCCCGAAGTCGTCTTCGCCGCCGACAACTTGATGGCGCTCGGCGCCCTCGACGCGATCCGCGCGCGCGGCCTGCGGGTTCCGCACGACATCGCGCTCGCCGCCTTCGACGACATCCCCTGGTTCGTGCACACCGATCCGCCGATCACGGCGATCGCCCAGCCCACGGGCGAGTTGGGCCGGGCCGCCGTGCGGGCGCTCACCGATCTGATCGAGGGCCGGACCCCGGAGTCCGTGACGCTGCCGGCCCGCCTTGTCGTACGCGGTTCGTGCGGCGAGCTCCCCCCGACCGGCACGACCCGAAGGAGTGACGCATGACTGGCCCCGCACCGGTGCGCGACGCCGTGCAGGACGCACCGGAACTGCTGCGCGTCGAGGGCATCCGCAAGGCCTTCCCCGGCGTCGTCGCCCTCGACGGCGTGGACTTCGACCTGCGCGGCGGGGAGGTGCACGTACTCCTCGGCGAGAACGGGGCGGGCAAGAGCACGCTCATCAAGATGTTCTCCGGCGCCAACCAGCCCGACGCCGGCCGCATCCTCGTCGGCGGCGACGAGGTCCGCATCCACGGCGCGCAGGACGCCGAGCGGCTCGGGATCGCCACCATCTACCAGGAGTTCAACCTCGTCCCGGACCTGACGGTCGCCGAGAACATCTTCCTGGGCCGCCAGCCGCGCCGCTTCGGCCTCATCGACCGCAAGCAGATGGAGGCGGACGCGGCCGAGCTGCTCGCGCGCGTGGGCGTGGACGTCTCGCCGCGCGCCCGCTGCCGCGACCTGGGCATCGCCCGGCTGCAGATGGTGGAGATCGCCAAGGCGCTGAGCCTGCACGCGCGCGTGCTCGTCATGGACGAGCCGACGGCCGTGCTCACCTCCGAGGAGGTGGAGAAGCTCTTCGCCATCGTGCGCGGACTGCGCGCCGACGGCGTCGGCGTCGTCTTCATCACCCACCACCTGGAGGAGATCGCCGCGCTCGGCGACCGTGTGAGCGTGCTGCGCGACGGCCGCAGCGTGGGCCAGGTGCCCGCGTCGACGCCGGAGGACGAACTCGTCCGCCTCATGGTGGGCCGCTCCATCGAGCAGCAGTATCCGCGCGAGCGGGCCGTGGAGGGTCAACAGGCCGACGGGGACGCGCCGTTGCTGCGGGTCCGCGGGCTCACGCGCGGCGGGGTCTTCCACGACGTCGGCTTCGAGGTGCGCGCCGGTGAGGTCGTCGGCGTGGCGGGCCTGGTCGGCGCGGGGCGCACGGAGGTGGCGCGGGCCGTGTTCGGCGCGGATCCCTACGACGCGGGCACGGTGGAGGTCGGCGGCCGGGCGCTGCCCCGGCACGACGTGTACGCGGCGATGACCGCCGGCGTCGGGCTCGTGCCGGAGGACCGCAAGGGCCAGGGTCTGGTGCTCGACGCGTCCGTCGAGGAGAACCTCGGCCTGGTGACGCTGCGTTCGGCGACGCGGGCGGGCCTGGTCGACCGGGCCGGGCAGCGGGCCGCCGCCGAGCGGATCGCGGGGCAGCTCGGGGTGCGCATGGCCGGGCTCGGCCAGCACGTGCGCACCCTCTCCGGCGGCAACCAGCAGAAGGTCGTCATCGGCAAGTGGCTCCTCGCCCAGGCGAAGGTGCTGATCCTCGACGAGCCGACGCGCGGCATCGACGTCGGCGCGAAGGTCGAGATCTACCAGCTCATCAACGAACTCACGGCCGCCGGGCACGCCGTCCTGATGATCTCCAGCGATCTGCCGGAGGTCCTCGGGATGAGCGACCGGGTCCTGGTCATGGCACAGGGCCGGATCGCGGGCGAACTCGACGCGGACGAGGCGACGCAGGACGCGGTGATGGCGCTGGCCGTCAGCACGGGGTCCGCGACAGCGCCTGTGGACAACGGCGCCCCTGTGGACAACGACAACACCCCCGCAGGCGACGCCGCCGGGGACGCGAAGGAGGACTCCCGTGGCAACCACTGACACCCGCCCCGACAAGACGGGGACCGGCGGCGCGGGCGGCGGCCTCGACCTGCGCCGCGTCCTGCTCGACAACGGCGCGCTCAGCGCCCTCGTGGTCCTGGTGGTCGCGATGTCGCTGCTCTCCGGCGACTTCCTGACCACGCAGAACCTCCTCAACGTCGGCGTGCAGGCGGCCGTGACGGCGATCCTCGCGTTCGGCGTCACCTTCGTCATCGTCGCGGCGGGCATCGACCTGTCGGTCGGCTCGGTCGCGGCGCTCTCGGCGACGGTCCTCGCCTGGTCGGCGACGAAGGAGGGAGTGCCCGTCTGGATCGCGGTGCTCCTCGCGGTCGCCACGGGCATCGCCTGCGGTCTGGTCAACGGCGTGCTCGTCTCGTACGGGAAACTGCCGCCCTTCATCGCGACCCTCGCGATGCTGTCGATCGGCCGCGGCCTGTCCCTGGTGATCTCGCAGGGCTCCCCCATCGCCTTCCCGGAGTCGGTCTCCAAGGTCGGCGACACGCTGGGCGGCTGGCTGCCGGTGCCGGTGATCGTGATGGTGGCGATGGGCCTGATCACGGCGCTGATCCTGTCGCGTACGTACATCGGCCGCTCGATGTACGCGATCGGCGGCAACGAAGAGGCGGCGCGCCTTTCCGGCCTGCGCGTGAAGCGCCAGAAGATCATCATCTACGCCCTGTCCGGCCTGTTCGCGGCCGTCGCGGGCATCGTGCTCGCCTCCCGCCTGGTGTCCGCGCAGCCGCAGGCCGCGCAGGGCTACGAGCTGGACGCGATCGCCGCGGTCGTCATCGGCGGCGCGAGCCTCGCGGGCGGTGTCGGCAAGGCGTCGGGCACGCTCATCGGCGCGCTGATCCTCGCGGTCCTGCGCAACGGCCTCAACCTCCTTTCCGTGTCGGCGTTCTGGCAGCAGGTCGTCATCGGCGTCGTGATCGCGCTGGCCGTCCTCCTCGACACGCTGCGCAGGCGGGCCGGGGCGGGCGCGGGCGGCGGCGGTGCCGTCGGCAGCACGTCTTCCGGAACCGGCCGCAAGGGCCCACAGGCCCTGAAGTACACGCTCGCGGCCGTGGTCGCGGCCGCCGTGATCGCCGCGGTGTCCGTCTTCAACTCCGGCTCATCCGGTACGTCGACGAAGATCGGCCTGTCCCTGTCCACCCTCAACAACCCCTTCTTCGTACAGATGAAGGAGGGCGCGCAGGCGGAGGCCAAGAAGGCGGGTGTGGACCTGACGGTCACGGACGCGCAGAACGACGCGTCCCAGCAGGCCAATCAGCTCCAGAACTTCACCAGCGAGAGCATGAAGGCCGTCATCGTCAACCCGGTCGACTCCGACGCCGTCGGCCCCGCCGTGCGCGCCGCGAACAAGGCGGACATCCCCGTCGTCGCCGCCGACCGCGGCGTGAACAAGGCCGACGTCGCCACCCTCGTGGCCTCCGACAACGTCGCCGGCGGCAGGCAGGCCGCGAAGGCCCTCGCCGACAAGCTCGGCGGCAAGGGCGAGGTCGTCGTCCTCCAGGGCACCGCGGGCACCTCCGCGAGCCGGGAGCGCGGGCAGGGCTTCGCCGAGGACATCAAGGAGTTCCCCGGCATCAAGGTCGTCGCCAAGCAGCCCGCGGACTTCGACCGCACCAAGGGCCTGGACGTCATGACGAACCTGCTCCAGGGCAATCCGGGCGTCGACGGCGTCTTCGCGGAGAACGACGAGATGGCGCTCGGCGCGGTGAAGGCGCTCGGCGACAAGGCGGGCAGGTCGGTGTCGGTGGTCGGCTTCGACGGCACGCCCGACGGCCTGAAGGCGGTCGAGGCGGGGACGTTGTACGCGTCGGTGGCACAGCAGCCCGCGGAGCTTGGCCGGATCGCGGTGCGCAACGCGATCCGCGCGGCGGACGACAAGGACGACAACGAGCCTGCCGCCGTGGTGAAGGTGCCGGTGAAGGTGGTCACGGAGAAGAACGTGGCACGGTTCAAGTGAGGCGCCGTACGCGTACGGGTGTCGACACAGCACGGGGAACATGGGAAAGGCAGAACCACGATGCATGACTACGACCTGCTGGTCGTGGGCTCGGCCAACGCCGACCTGGTGACCGCCGTCGAGCGGCGGCCCGCCGCGGGCGAGACGGTCCTCGGCTCGGACCTGGCCGTCCATCCGGGCGGCAAGGGCGCGAACCAGGCGGTGGCGGCGGCCCGGCTCGGGGCGCGCACGGCGCTGCTCGCCCGGGTCGGCGACGACGCGTACGGCCGTCTCCTCCTGGACTCGCAGCGGTCGGCGGGCGTGGACACGGTGGGGGTCCTGGTGGGCGGCGCGCCGACCGGGGTCGCGCTGATCACGGTGGACCCGTCGGGCGACAACAGCATCGTGGTGGCGCCGGGCGCCAACTCGCGTCTGACGCCTGCGGACGTACGCGCGGCCGGAAGCCTCTTCCAGGCGGCCCGGGTGGTGTCGGTGCAGCTGGAGATCCCCCTCGACACGGTCGCGGAGGTGGTGCGCGCGCTGCCCGAGGGGACGCGTCTGGTCCTGAACCCGTCGCCGCCCGCGCCGCTCCCGGACGAGGTCCTCGCGGCCTGCGATCCCCTCGTGGTGAACGAGCACGAGGCGCGGGTGATCCTCGGGGGCGCCGGTGCGGACGTGCCGGATGCGCCCGAGGAGTGGGCGAAGGGCCTCCTCGCGCTCGGCCCGAGGTCGGTGGTGGTGACGCTCGGCGGCGAGGGCGCGCTGGTGGCCGGGCCTGACGGGGTGGCGCGGGTGCCGTCGGTGAAGGTGGCGGCCGTGGACACGACGGGTGCCGGGGACGCGTTCACGGCGGCCCTAGCGTGGCGGCTCGGCGCGGGCGCGGACCTGGAGTCGGCGGCGCGGTACGCGGCGAGGGTGGGGGCGCTCGCGGTGACGCGGGCGGGGGCCCAGGTGTCGTATCCGTCGGGTGCGGAGGTGGCCGCGCTGTGAGGAAGGCCGGGATACTCAACCGCCATCTTTCGGGCGCGCTGGCCGAGCTGGGTCATGGCGACCGGGTCCTGGTGTGCGATGCGGGGATGCCGATTCCGGCGGGGCCGCGGGTGGTGGATCTGGCGTTCGTCGCCGGGGTGCCGTCGTTCGCGCAGGTCCTGGACGGGCTGCTCGCGGAGCTCGTGGTGGAGGGCGCGGTGGCGGCGCGGGAGGTGCGGGAGGCGAATCCGGGGACGGCGGCGTTGTTGGAGCGGCGGTTTCCGGGGGCGGCGCTGGGGTTGGTCCCGCATCAGGAGCTGAAGGAGCGGTCGGCGGGGGCGCGGCTCGTGGTGCGGACGGGGGAGGCGAGTCCGTACGCGAACGCGCTGCTGACGTGCGGGGTCTTCTTCTGAGCCGGGCTGTTCCACCGGGCGGCCGGGGTGCGCGGCGCCGCTGTCCCTGAACGCCCGGGAACGTTTCGAGGGGGCCCTGTCCGTCGACCGGGCCCCCTCGGTTTCCCTCCCCTTGTCAGTTGCTCCGCGGATCCCCCCAGATCCCCCCTCCAGAGCTTCTGACACCCAGTACGACACGCATGGTGGCGGAAGGGTTGCACGACTTCGGCAAGTTCCTCCGGAAGATTTCGGCGTGCCGACAAACCCCCACGGACGTAGCGTTTCGCCCATGAGCGACGACACCTCATTCGAGCAGGACGTACTGAACGAGCTGGGCGACGACAGGCTCCAGGAGATCGCCGACGTGCTCGGCACGGACCCGGCCGGCGCGCAGGCCGTCGTGGGCCAGACGGTCTCGACGCTCTCGGGCACCCTGCAGGACAAGGCACAGGCGGCCGACCCGGAGGAGGCGGCCGAGGTCCGCCAGGCCTTCACGGAGGAGGCCCCGCTCCAGGGCGTGGCCACCCTGGGCGGCGGCCTCGGCGGGCTGCTCGGCGGCGGCATCATGGCGGGCATGCTCGGCAAGCTGAGCCGCCCCGTGGCGAACGCGGTCGCGAAGAAGACCGGCCTCCCCGTGGCGACGGTGACCCGCGCCGTGGAACTCCTGATCCCGGTGGTCCTCACGGTCCTCACGAAGCGCGCCCGGAAGACCGGGCCCGGCACCACCGCACCGAGCCCCTCCGGCGCGGCCCCCAAGACCGGCCAGGGCGACGGGTTCGACCTGGGGGATCTGCTGGGGAACATTCTGGGCGGCGGCAAGAAGTAGCGCCCGCGCCGTCAGCAGGCGTGCTCCAGATACCTCCGCACCGTCTCCCCCAGCACCTCCCGGCCGTCCGCCGCCCACAGGGTGTCGTTGAAGAGTTCGACCTCGATCGGGCCGGTGTAGCCGGCGGTTTCGGCGAGGTGGCGCCAGTGGGGGAAGTCGATGGTGCCGTCGCCGAGTTGGCCTCGGCCGGTGAGGACGCCGTGGGGCAGGGGGGTGGTCCAGTCGGCGAGTTGGAGGGCGTGCAGGCGGCCGGTGGAGGCGGCGCGGGTGAGGGCGGTGGGGGCCTGGTCGTCCCACCAGATGTGGTACGTGTCGGCGCAGACGCCGACCTGGTCGGCGGGGAAGCGTTCGGCCAGGTCGAGGGCCTGGGTGAGGGTGGAGACGACGCAGCGGTCGGCGGCGTACATGGGGTGGAGGGGTTCGACGGCGAGGCGGACGCCGCGGGCGGCGGCGTGCGGGGCGAGTTCGGCGAGGGCGTCGGCGACGCGTTCGCGGGCGGCGGGCAGGTCGCGGTCCCGGTCGCCTGCGGGGAGGCCGCCGGAGACGAGGACCAGGGTGTCGGTGCCGAGGGTCGCCGCCTCGTCGATGGCGGCGCGGTTGTCGGCCAGGGCGCGGGCCCGTTCGGCAGGGTCGTGGGCGGTGAAGAAGCCGCCCCTGCACAGGGTGGTGACGGTCAGTCCGGCGCCCCGCACCAGCTTCGCGGCCGCCTCAACGCCGTACTCCTGGACCGGCTCGCGCCACAGGCCGACGCCCCGGACGCCCAAGTCGGCGCAGGCGGTGACCAGTTCGGGCAGGGAGAGCTGCTTCACCGTCATCTGGTTGATGCTGAAGTCGGCCGGGGCGCGGGGCGGGGGTGGTGTCATGGGGTGACTCCGTGGATCTCCTGGAGCGTGCGCATGCGGTACGCGGCCAGGTCCGGGTCGGGGAACAGGGAGAGGGCGGCGGCGAGTTCGTACGCCCTGGTGAGGTGCGGCAGGGAGCGGGCCGACTGGAGGCCGCCGACCATCGTGAAGTGGTTCTGGTGGCCCGCGAGCCAGGCGAGGAGGACCACGCCCGTCTTGTAGAAGCGGGTGGGCGGCGCGAAGAGGTGGCGGGCCAACTCGACGGTGGGGTCGAGGAGTTCGTGGAAGGTCTTGGGGTCGTCGGCGTCCAGCGCGCGTACGGCTCGGGCCGCCACCGGCGCGAGCGGGTCGAAGACGCCGAGCAGCGCGTGGCTGAAGCCTTGGTCGTCGCCCGCGATCAGGTCGGGGTAGTGGAAGTCGTCGCCCGTGTAGCAGCGCACCCCGGCCGGGAGGCGGCGGCGCAGGGCGACCTCGCGGTCCGCGTCCAGGAGCGAGATCTTCACGCCGTCCACCTTGCCGGGGTGCGCGGCGATCACCTCCAGGAACGTGTCCGTGGCCGCGTCCAGGTCGGCCGAGCCCCAGTAGCCCGCGAGCGCCGGGTCGAACATCGGGCCGAGCCAGTGCAGGATCACCGGGGCGGTGGCCTGCCGGAGGAGGCCGTCGTACGTCGTCAGGTAGTCGTCCGGGCCTTCGGCCGTCGCCGCCAGGGCCCGCGACGCCATCAGGATCGCCCGCGCGCCCACGCCCTCCACCAGCGCCAGCTGCTCCTCGTACGCGTGCCGTACGTCGGTGAGGGTCGCCGCGGGCGAGGTCAGCTGGTCCGTGCCGACGCCGCACGCGATCCGGCCGCCGACCGCCGCGGCCTCCGCCGCCGACCGCCGGATCAGCTCGGCCGCGCCCGCCCAGTCCAGACCCATGCCGCGCTGCGCGGTGTCCATGGCCTCGGCGACGCCGAGGCCGTGCGCCCACAGGTGGCGGCGGAAGGCGAGGGTGGCGTCCCAGTCGACGGCGGCGGGGCCGTCCGGGGACACGTCGGCGCGCGGGTCGGCGACGACGTGGGCGGCGGCGTAGACGGTGCGGGAGCGCAAGGGGGGCAGGGCGGGCGAGGGGGACGCGGGGGGCTCGGGGGGTACGGTCGCCGCGTTCACAGCGCGATCTCCGGTACGTCGATCCGGCGCCCCTCCGCCGACGACCGCAGCCCCAGCTCCGCGAGCTGCACGCCCCGCGCGCCCGCGAACAGGTCCCAGCGGTAGGGCGCGTCCGCGTACACGTGCCGCAGGAACAGCTCCCACTGCGCCTTGAAGCCGTTGTCGAACTCCTCGTTGTCGGGGACCTCCTGCCACTGCTCGCGGAAGGAGTGCGCGGCGGGCAGGTCGGGGTTCCACACCGGCTTGGGCGTGGCCGCGCGGTGCTGGAAGCGGCAGCCGCGCAGGCCCGCGACGGCGGAGCCCTCGGTGCCGTCGACCTGGAACTCGACCAGTTCGTCGCGGTGCACGCGTACCGTCCAGGACGAGTTGATCTGCGCGACGGCGCCCCCGTCGAGCTCGAAGATGCCGTACGCGGCGTCGTCCGCCGTCGCGTCGTACGGCTTGCCGCGTTCGTCCCAGCGCTGCGGCACATGTGTGACGGCGAGGGCCTGCACGGAGCGCACCCGGCCGAACAGCTCGTGCAGGACGTACTCCCAGTGCGGGAACATGTCGACGACGATGCCGCCGCCGTCCTGTGCGCGGTAGTTCCAGGACGGGCGCTGGGCCTCCTGCCAGTCGCCCTCGAAGACCCAGTAGCCGAACTCGCCGCGCACGGACAGGATCTGCCCGAAGAAACCGCCGTCCACCAGGCGCTTCAGCTTGCGCAGGCCCGGCAGGAACAGCTTGTCCTGGACGACGCCGTGCTTGACGCCCGCGTCCCGGGCGCGCCGGGCCAGGTCGAGGGCGGCGTCGAAGGACGTGGCGGAGGGCTTCTCGGTGTAGATGTGCTTGCCCGCGGCGAGCGCCTTCAGAATCGCCTCCTCGCGGGCCGAGGTGACCTGCGCGTCGAAGTAGACGTCGATCGTGGGGTCGGCGAGGACGGCGTCCAGGTCGGTCGACCAGTGCGTGAGGCCGTGCCGCTCGGCGAGCTCGCGCAGCGCGTGCTCTCTGCGGCCCACGAGGACCGGCTCCGGCCACAGCCGGGTGCCGTCCCCCAGGTCGAGGCCGCCCTGCTCGCGCAGGGCGAGGATCGAGCGGACCAGGTGCTGGCGGTGACCCATGCGTCCCGTCACGCCGTTCATGGCGATGCGGACCGTCTCGCGTGTCACGTGAGTTCCTCCGTAGGCGCGGGGCGCTGGGCGCGCGGCCGGTGGGCGGGGGCGGTGGTGGGGACAGTGCTGGGAACAGTGGTGGCGGCGAGGTTCTTGCGTCCGGTAGGGCCGTCCATGCGTAGCAAGCGCTTTCTATTGGGGAGAAGCTAGCCTGCCGGACAAGGTTCGTACAAGACCGGAGGCCAACAGATGACCGTGACCCTGGCGGACGTGGCGGCTCGCGCCCAGGTGTCCCCCGCCACCGTGTCCCGCGTACTGAACGGCAACTACCCCGTCGCCGCGGCGACGCGTGAGCGCGTACTGCGCGCGGTGGACGACCTGGACTACGTCCTGAACGGCCCCGCGAGCTCGCTGGCGGCGGCGACCTCGGACCTGGTCGGCATCCTCGTCAACGACATCGCCGACCCGTTCTTCGGGATCATGGCGAGCGCGGTCCAGTCGGAGATCACAGGACCGGGCGGCCGTGCCGGGGGCGAGCGCATGGCGGTGGTGTGCAACACCGGCGGCTCCCCCGAGCGCGAGCTGACGTACCTGACCCTGCTCCAGCGCCAGCGGGCCGCGGCCGTCGTGGTGACCGGCGGCGCCATCGAGGACGCCCCGCACGCGGCGGCGATCGGCGGCAAGCTGCGGCGGCTCGGCGAGGCGGGCTCGCAGGTGGTGCTGTGCGGGCGGCCGCCCGCCGAGGAGGCCCCGGACGCGGTGGCCCTGACCTTCGACAACCGGGGCGGCGGACGGCGCCTCACCGACCACCTCATCGGCCTCGGCCACCGCCGCATCGGCTACATCGCGGGCCCCACGGAGCGCACCACCACCCGGCACCGCCTGGAGGGCCACCAGGAGGCCCTGGCCGCCGCGGGCGTCCCCGACGACCCCCGCCTGACCCTGCACGGCCCCTACGACCGCCGCTCCGGCTACGACGCCACCCTCGAACTCCTGCGCCGTGCCCCGGAGTTGACGGCCGTCGTCGCCGCCAACGACACGGTGGCCCTGGGCGCCTGCGCGGCCCTGCGCGACCGCGGCCTGTCCATCCCCGGCGACGTCTCGGTGGCGGGCTTCGACGACCTCCCCTTCAGCATCGACGCGGTCCCCGCCCTGACGACGGTCCGCCTGCCCCTGTACGAGGCGGGGGCGCGGGCCGGCCGCATCGCCATGGGCCGCGAGGAGGAGCCGCCCGGCGGCATCGCGACGGTCCACGGCGAGCTGATGGTGCGCGGCTCCACGGGAACCCCACGCCGGACCTGACGCCCCCCGCCCCGCCTCAACTCCCCACGATCGTCCACCGGCCGACCTCCCGGTGCCCCGAGTCCAGCACGGTCTCGCCGACCCCCGGCTCCATGGCGTAGTACCGCAGGTTGCCCGCCCAGTAGCGCAGGACGCGCCCCAGCTCCCGGGTGGTGTCCTCCGCCGACGCGGCGTCGTCGACATCGACTTCGAGCACGAACTTCACGACGGCCTCCCACAGGCACGGTCGGGGCGGGGCCGATGCCGCCGCCCTCTCGTGGGTTCCAGCATTTCATTGAAGTTCCTTTGGGGACTTTTTGCGGATTGTGGCCGGTCAGCGATGTCAAGAACGCGAAAAGTCTCAAACAGCCCGAGGGGCGTGACGGTGGGGGCGAGTTCCCCGGCGAATGCTGGTACTACTGATGCATGCAGGAAGAGGCCGCGCAGTCCGCGATCGACACGTTCATCTCCGCCTTCAACGCGCCGGACGACAGTCGGGTGACGACGCTGCTCTCCCAGGCCCTGACCTCGGACGTGGTGTTCTGGGGGCCGCTCGGGCGGCGGGAGGGGATCGAGGAGGTCGAGCGGTTCGTGCTGGATCTTCGGGGGCATCCGGCGGGGGCCGGGACCATGGTGCGGTGCTCCGCCGTGGACATGCCGGACGAGTGGGCCCGGTACCGGTGGGTCTTCACGACGCCGGACGGGGGGCCGCGGCTCGCGGGGACGGATGTGGTGCATCTGCGGCGGAGCCTCATCGACCAGATCATCGTCTTCGCCGGGGAGATCAAGCCGTCCGGCTTCTGAGGCGCCTGGTTCCGTTCGCCCGGTGAACCCGTGACACCGGCGGGAACTCCGGGTACCCAAGTGGGCTCTGCTCGCCGAAGCTGAAGGGGAGTTCGTCTCCTCCCTTCCAGTTGATACGGAGAGTTGAGTCATGAGCCCACAGATCCCTTCGGCCCGTGGGGCCGAGCTGTCCGGTCCGGCCCGTCGCGCCGTGCTCGTCGGTGCGGTCGCGTCCGCGGTCGCCCTCGCCGCGGGTACGGACACCGCCTCCGCGCGCGCCGCGTCCGGGGGTGGTGATTGGCCCACCACCTTCCCGCTGCCCAACGGGTTCCGGCCCGAGGGCATCGCCATCGGCAGAGCGCCGTACGCCTATCTGGGCTCGCTCGGCACCGGGGCCGTGTACCGGGCCGATCTGCGCACCGGGCGGGGTGAGTTGTTGCACCCGGGCGTGCCCGGGGTCCCGGCCGTCGGGATGAAGGTCGGGAGGGAAGGGCTGCTGTACGTCGCCGGGGGTGCCAGCGGCACCGCGCGCGTGCTCGACCTGCGGACCGGGGCGATCGTGGCCACGTATCGACTCGCGGCGGAGACCGGCCACTTCATCAATGATGTTCATCTGGCGGAGGGCCGGGCCTGGTTCACGGATTCCTTTGATCGGGTGCTGTACGGGGTGCCCCGTGGGCGCGATGCGGCGCCGGGAGACGTCCTGCGGCTGCCGCTCGGCGGTGACTGGCAGCAGGAGCCCGACGTCTTCAACGCCAACGGCATCACGTCCACGCCCGACGGCCGCGCGCTGATCGTCGTCAGCAGCCAGCCCGTCGGCCGCCTCTACCGGGTCGACCCGCGCACCGGCCACGCCGACGAGATCCGTCTGAAGGGCGCGGACGGCGTGCCGAACGGTGACGGTCTGGTGCGGGTCGGGCGCACGTTGTTCGTGGTGCAGAACCGGTTCAACCTCGTCACCGGGTTCCGCCTCGGCGCCGACACCCGCACCGCCGCCCTGCGCCACCGCCTCACCGACCCCCGCTTCGACATCCCCGCGACCGCCGCGCGCTTCGGCGACCGGCTCTATCTCGTCAACGCGCGCTTCACGACCCCGCCCACGCCCGACACGACGTACGACGTCGTCGCCGTGCCGCTGCCCGGGGCCAAGGCCGGGAGGGGGGTCGCCGACAGCTGACGCCGGGGCATGGCTCCTGGCCGGTTCCCGTCGTATGCTCGGAGACATATCTCTGACTGAGTCAAGTATCCGAGGTCCCGGGTCCGGGTTCGGGATCCCGGCCGGGTGAGGTGGCAGCGCATGAGCGTTCAGGAGATCCGTTCCTTCAACCGCTTCTACACGAATCTCATCGGCGCGCTCGACTACAGCCGCCACCTGTACGCGCCCTACACCCTCACCGAGTCCCGGGTGCTGTACGAACTGGCCCACTCGCCACGCACCGACGTCGCCGACCTGCGCGGCGAACTCTCCCTGGACGCCGGGTACTTGAGCCGCATCCTGGCCAAGTTCGAGGAGGACGGCCTGGTCGAGCGGGCGCCCTCGGAGCGGGATCCGCGGCGGCGGCGCGTCACGCTCACCGCGCGCGGGCGCACCGCCGCCGAGCTGCTCGACGAGCGGTCCCGGGAGGCGGTCGGCTCGCTGCTCGCGACGGTTCCGGCCGCCGAGCGCGGGCGGCTCACCGCCGCCATGGCGACCGTCCGCGGCATCCTGTCCGACGGCACCCGCCGCCCGCCCCGCGCCGACGACGTGCTCCTGCGCGAGCCCGGCGCGGGCGAACTGGGCTGGATCGTGCAGCGCAACGGCGCGCTGTACGCGGCCGAGTACGGGTGGAACGCCGACTACGAAGGCCTGGTCGCCCGCATCGTCGCCGACTTCGCCCAGGACCACGACCCGTACTTGGAACGGGTGTGGATCGCCGAGCTGGACGGGCGTCCCGTCGGGTGCGTGATGTGCGTACGCGACGAGGCGCCCGGCACGGCACGGCTGCGGCTGCTGCTCGTCGAGCCGGAGGCGCGGGGGCTCGGCATCGGGGACCGGCTGGTCGGCGCGGTCGTGGACTTCGCCCGGGGGGTGGGGTACCGGGAGCTGGTGCTGTGGACCAACGACGTCCTCAGCTCGGCCCGGCCCATCTATCAGCGGCACGGGTTCGTGCTCGTCGCGGAGAAGGCGCATCGGTCGTTCGGGGCGGATCTGGTGGGGCAGGACTGGCGGTTGCAGGTTCAGAGCGGGGCCCTTTAGCGGCGTTGGGTGCCCCCGTCCGGGGGTGCGGGTCGTCGCCTTAGCGTCTGCCCGGTTGCGGGGGTCGCGCGAGTGCGGGTTCGTCGTGGCTTGTCGCGCAGTTCCCCGCGCCCCTTACGGGGCACCCCGGTCCTCGACGTCTCGCCCCCTGCCGGGGGCGTTTCCGTAGCTCTCCTCGGGAAAGAAGTCCGGCCATGAAACTCGCCTTCTCCACGCTCGGCGTACCCGGTATGCCCGTCCCGGACGTACTGCGGCTTGCCGTCACGCACGGCTATCACGGCGTCGAGCTGCGCGCACACCCCGAAGAGCCCGTCCACCCGGGCCTCGGGCTCACCGAACGGGCCGATGTGGCCGCCGGGTTCAAGGACGCGGGCATCGACGTCCTCGGCGTCGCGGGGTACGCGCGGGTCGCGGCGCCCGGGGACGACGAGCCCGTCCTGGACGAGATCCAGGCGCTGCTCGCCCTCGCCCGTGACCTCGGCGCGCCCTACGTCCGTGTCTTCCCCGGCGGATTCCCCGACGGCCCCCCGGCCGACGGCACCGAGCCGCCCCAGGAGCAGCTCGACGAGGCCGACGCGACGGCCGCGCGACGGCTCGGCACCGCCGCCGAGCACGCCGCCGACGCCGGGGTCCGCCTCCTCCTGGAGACCCACGACTCGCACCGCACCGGCGCCGCCGCGGCCCGCGTCCTCGGCACCGTCGGCCACCGGAACGCCGGCGCCCTGTGGGACCTGATGCACACCTGGCTCGGCGGTGAACAGATCGCCGACACCTACGCCACGCTGTCCCCGTTCCTCGGCTACGTCCAGGTCAAGGACATCGCGAGCGCCGACGACACCACCCCGCTCCCCCTCGGCGCGGGCGTCCTGCCCCTCGCCGAGTGCGTGGAACACCTCACCCGCAAGGGCTGGGACGGCTGGCTGTGCTGGGAGTACGAGAAGCGGTGGCACGAGGGTGCGGCGCCGCTGCCCGAACTCCTCGGCCCTGGGCGGGAGTTGCTGGCACGGCTGCTGACGGAGTCGGCCTGAGGGGACGCCCCTGCCTCACGCGCAGGGCCGCGTCCCGGTCGGCTCAGGCCCCCTCGCCCTCTCCCGGGCCCCCGCCCACATATCCGTCCAGCAGCCCCGCCCCCGCCAGCATCGCCCGTGACCTCCGCGTCAGCTCCTCCTGGCGGCGGGCCAGGGCCGCGCGCAGCGCCTCGCTGCTGCCCGTCTCGCGCAGGCCGTCCAGGACCGGGCGGATCGCGGGCAGGGCGTAACCGGCCTGGCGGAGCATGGTGATCATGCGGGCGTCGCGGACGTCGGCGGCGTCGTAGCGGCGGTACCCCGTACCCCGCTCCCGCGCGGGCGCGAGCAGGCCCGCCGACTCCCACACCCGCAGCGCCGACGCCCGCACGCCGACGCGGGCGGCGACCTCACCGACGGTCAGGTCCACGCGGGACGGCGCCGCGGCCACGGCGGACCCGGCCCCGGCGGCCGCCGTTCCAGCGGGCCCCGACCCCGCCGCTCCCTCCCGCGCCACCGCCTCCAACGCCGCCCCCGTCGCCCGCAGCGCCTCCCTGCGCGCGTGCAGTTCCGCGTGGGCCGCGTCCAGCAGGGTCAGCGCCAGCGGTACGTCGTCCGCGTGCACCGCCCGCATCACCGCGCGGGCCGTCTCGGGGCCGAAGCCCTTCGCCAGGGCGCGGTAGGTGAGCAGGGCGCGACCGTGGACGGGGGCGAAGCGGCGGTAGCCGGAGGGGGTGCGGGGGGTGGGGGGCAGGATGCCCGCGTCGGCGTAGTCGCGTACGAGCTGGGTGGAGACGCCGGCCATCCGGGCCAGGTCGACGGGGCGCAGGGCCTTGGGCAGGTGCCGCGCGGGGCGCGGGGTCATGCGCGGGACGAGGGTTCCGGGATCACTTCGTCAGCGTACGTCGCCGGGGCGTCCGGTGAAGTGGGCGTACGCCGCCGGGGCGTGGGCGTGGTCGGCGCCCGGCGCCCTGCCGGGAGCGAGGCGAGCGCCACCCCGCCCACGAGGAGCGCCGCCGCGCACCACTGGAGCGCGCCCACCGACTCGTCCAGGAACAGGGCGGCCGACGACATGCCGAAGACCGGCACGAGCAGCGAGAACGGGGCCACCGTCGACGCCGGGTGGCGGCGCAGCAGGTACCCCCAGACGCCGAAGCCGAACACGGTCGTGATCCACGCGACGTACACGATGATCCCCACGCCCTGCCAGTCGAGGGAGCGCAGCGCGTCCAGGTCGCGCGAGGGGCCCTCGAAGAGCAGCGAGAGGCCGAGCAGCGGCAGGATCGGGACGGTGCTCACCCACACCATGAAGTTCAGGGCGTCGGGCGGCGCGGCCTTGCGGGTGAGGACGTTCGACACGCCCCAGCAGGCCGCCGCGGCGACGGTCAGGCCGAAGGCCGTGAGCGGCCCGGACGCGCCCTCGTGGACGGCGGCGACCGCGATGCCCGCGAGGGCGACGGCCATGCCCACCACCCGGATCCGGGCCGGGCGTTCGCCGAGGACGGCGAAGGCGATCAGGGCGGTGAAGACGGCCTGGATCTGGAGCACGAGCGAGGAGAGACCGGCCGGCATCCCCGCGTCCATGCCGATGAACAGCAGCCCGAACTTGGCCACGCCGAGCGCGAGGCCCACGCCCACCAGCCACTTCCAGGCGACCTTGGGGCGGCCGACGAAGAACACGGCGGGCAGCGCCGCGACGAGGAAGCGCAGGGCGGAGAAGAGGAGGGGCGGGAAGTGGTCGAGGCCTATCTCGATGACGACGAAGTTCACGCCCCAGACGGCGGCGACCAGGACGGCGAGGAGGATGTGGGTGGGGCGCATGCGTCGAGGATCACGCGACCCGAGTGTTCAGCACCAGCGCGAGTTTCTTCATGATTGTCTGAAGCGTTGCTTAGGAGTGGTGTCCCGGCGTCACCCGCGGCGGACGCCGACCACAGAGAACCGCAGAACCGCAGAACCGCAGAGACCCGCAGAGAACCGCGGAGAGACGAGGTGACCCCGTGCTGGACCTCGCCCGGCTGCGCGCCCTGCACGCCGTGTCCGTCCACGGCACCGTCGGCGCCGCAGCCGAAGCGCTCGGCTACACGCCGTCCGCCGTGTCCCAGCAGATCGCCAAGCTGGAGCGGGAGACCCGTACGACGCTCCTGGAGCGGCGGGGCCGTGGCGTGGCCCTGACCGAGGAGGCGGTGCGGCTCGCGGACGCGGCACAGGAGTTGCTGGCGATCGTGGAGCGCGCGGAGACGGACCTGGAGGAGCGCCGGGGCGTCCCGGCCGGACGCCTGACGGTGCTCGCGTTCGCGTCGGCGGCGCGCGGCCTGCTGCCCGGGGTGCTCGCGGAGCTCGCGCGCCGCCACCCGGCGCTCGACACGCGCCTGTCGGAGATCGAGCCGCATCTGTCGGTGGACCTCGTCGCCAAGGGCGCGGCGGACCTGGCGATCGCGCACGACTGGGACATCGCGCCACTGCCCGCGCCGCCCGGCGTCGAACAGGCCGTGATCGGCGACGACTTGTGCGACCTCCTGGTCCCGGACGGGCACCGGTTCGCCGGGCGGACGTCGGTGCGGCGCGAGGAGCTGCGCGGCGAGCGGTGGATCTCGCAGCCGCCGGGGCGGGTGTGCCACGACTGGCTGGTGCGGACGATGCGGACGGCGGGCTGCGAGCCGGACATCGTGCACCGCGCCGAGGAGAACCCCACCCTGATCGCCCTGGTCGCGGCCGGTCTCGGCGTCGCCGTGATCCCGCGCCTGGGCCGCGGCCCGCTCCCGGCGGGCGTCACGGCGGTGCGGCTCGACCCGCTGCCGGTGCGCAGGCTGTACGCGGTGTGGCGGACGGGAGCGGCCCGGCGCCCGGCGATCGCGGAGGCGGTACGGGTGGTGCGGGAGCAGTGGGTCCCCGCGGCCGACGGCCCACCGGGCGGCACCGGCTGACTCCGCACTCCCACCCGCACCAACTTCGGGCGATCGGGGGCAGTTCGGGAACCCTGACGCGCGCCCCGTCGTCCAATGGGCACGCTGTCGGAGAGTCTCCGCGAGGCGGTGTCGGCATCGCTGCTGGCTGCGAACGCTGACCACCCTCTCCGCCGCCCGTGGCCGGCAGCGCGCCGCCACCGGTGCGCCCCCTCCCTTGCACCGGTGGCGGCCCCTCCCCCGCTCCCGTCGCGGCACCGCCCTTGACCCGCCGCACCCCACGGGATATCCGTGGCAGGTGCCTCACGACTCCCACATGACCACCAGCGGCCAGGACACCCCCGACGACCACGACGCCCACGCGCGCGACCTGCTGTCCCGCATGACGCTCGAAGAGAAGGTCGGCCAGCTCTTCGTCCTGCATGTGTACGGGCACCACGCGAGCGCCCCGGACCAGGCCGACATCGAGCTGAACGAGCGGGAGCTGGGCGTCAGCACCGCCGCCGAAGCCGTCGCCAAGTACCGCCCCGGCGGGCTCATCTACTTCGGCTGGGCCCACAACACCCGCGACCCCCACCAGCTCGCCACGCTCTCCAACGACGTGCAGCGGGTGGCCCACGACACCTCACCGGGCATCCCGCTGCTGCTCTCCGTGGACCAGGAGCACGGCATCGTCGCCCGCATCGGCGCGCCCGCGACGCTCCTGCCGGGCGCGATGGCTCTCGGCGCGGGCGGCGCCGCCGACGACATCCGTGAGGCGGCCCGGATCGCGGGCGCCGAGCTGCGCGCGCTCGGCATCCTCCAGAACTACGCGCCGTCCGCCGACGTCAACGTGAACCCGGCCAACCCGGTCATCGGCGTACGGTCCTTCGGCGCGGGCCCGGACGCCGTGGCCGCGGCCGTGACCGCGCAGATCGAGGGCTACCGGGACGCGGGCGTCGCCCCGGCCGTGAAGCACTTCCCCGGCCACGGCGACACCGAGACCGACAGCCACTCCGCGCTCCCGCACATCCACCACACCCGCGAGCAGTGGGAGGAGCTCGACGCCCCGCCGTTCCGCGCCGCGCTCGCCACCGGCGTCGACGTGGTGATGACCGCCCACATCGTGGTCCCCGCCCTCGACCCGGCGCTCGACCCGGCGACGCTCTCGTACCCCGTCGTCACCGGCATCCTGCGCGAACAACTCGGCCACCAGGGCGTGATCGTGACCGACTCCCTCTCCATGCAGGGGGTGCGCACCAAGTACGGCGACGACCGCGTGGCCGTCCTCGCCATCAAGGCGGGCGTCGACCAGCTGCTGCACCCGCCGCAGCCCGAACTCGCCTGGAACGCCGTCCTCCAGGCCGTCCGCGACGGTGAACTCACCGAGGCCCGCATCGACGAATCGGTCCTGCGCATCCTCCGCCTCAAGCGGAAGCTCGGCCTGTTCGAGCAGGCGTACACGACCCCGGACGAGGTGGACGCCACCGTCGGCAGCGCCGCGCACCTCGCCGCCGCCGACCGCATCGCCGAGCGCACGACGACACTGCTGCGCAACGAGGGCGGCCTGCTCCCGCTGTCCCCCGCCGCCCACGGCCGCCTCCTGGTCCTCGGCGCCGACCCGGTCTCCCCGTCCGGCACCACCGGACCGCCCACCACGGTCCTCGCCGCCGCCCTCACCGAACTCGGCTTCACCGCCACGGCGTTGAGCACCGGCACCGAACCCTCCCCGGAGGCCGTCGAGAAGGCCCTCACCGAGACGGCGTCCGGATCCCACGACGCCGTGATCGTCACGACGTACGACGTCACGGACGGCGACCGCCAGCACGCCCTCGTGACCGCCCTCACAACCGCCCCCGACGCACCCCCCGTCATCACCGTCTCCGTCCGCACCCCGCACGACGTGACCCGGCTGCCCGGCGTGCGGGCCGCGCTCGCCGCCTACTCCTGGACGGACGTCGAACTGCGCGCCGCCGCCCGCGTCATCGCCGGCCGCGTCCGCCCCGTCGGCCGCCTGCCCGTGCCGGTGCCGAGCCCGGACGACCCCGGGCAGGTGCTGTACCCCATCGGCCACGGCCTCTCGTACGAGCCCTACGCCGACCCCGACCCGCAGGCGTAGCGGGCGTACGCAGCCCGCCCCCGCCGCCGGGGCCAACGTGCGCAAAGCCCCCCGCGCGCCTGGCGTGCGCCCGCCGCGCGGGGTCACGCTGGGTGCACATGGCGACGTGTCGGGGGGTCCGGCCATGCGGGTGTCAGGAGCGGTGGTGGCGTGCTGCGGCGCGCTGCTCGCCGCCGCGCTCGCCCTCACCGGCTGTCAGAAGTCCCCCGGCTCCGACGGCGCCCGGCCCTCCGGCGACACCCCGCCCGCCGGATCCGCCGGGTCCGGGCCCGGTTCCGTCTTCCTCGGCGCCGACGAGTGCAGTTCCCGCGGCCTGAAGTCCTTCACCGAAGTGCCCTGCGGCAGCGAGCGGGCCGCCGCGCGCGTCATCGCCCGCCACGGCGGTCGTTTCTCCGACGGGCCCGTCTGTCCCGGGCGCACCGACTTCGTCCTCCACATCAGCGCGAACCGGCCGTCCGTCGACGAGGACGGGGACGGGGCGGTGCCGCAGGGCTACGCCTGCATGCGCAATCTGGAGTCGCCCCATCCCGGGGATCCCGGGGCCGGGGGTGGGCCTCGTACCGTCGTCGGGGACTGTGTGTACGGGGCCGGGCGGGGGCAGGTGCGGGAGACCGCCTGCGACGGGTCGGGGCGCCGGGCCCCCGAATACCGCGTGGCCTCGGCGGCCCGCTCCCGGGATCTGTGCCCCGCGGGCACGCAGTTGTACGTGGCTCTGGGTGGGGGGCGGCCGGTGGGGTGTGCGGTCCGGGTGTAGGCCCTGCGGGGCTTTCCCCAGTCCCGCCCCTTCCCGAAACCGGGGCTCCGCCCCGGACCCCGTATCGGCGCTCCGCGCCTCGTCCTCAAACGCCGGACGGGCTGAAAAATCCAGCCCCTCCGGCGTTTGAGGAGCGGGGGTCTGGGGGCAGAGCCCCCAGTTTCGGGAAAGGGGTGGGACTGGGGCGCCCCCGCGAGGCCTACGGCCTCAGCGTGTGCTGGCGGTCACGGTCTCGACGGTCGAGCTTCGCGTCGTACGGAGCCAGCGGCTTCGCCTCGGCGGCCTGCGCGGCGGGCACCCCGGCCCAGGCGAGGATCCGCTCGGTGGCCTTGGCCTTGTCCGCGGCGGCGAGCCCGGCCACGTTGGCACCGTGGTTGGCGCCGGGCGCGGTCATGACGTACGAGTCGTGCTTGGCGCCGCGCGCGGGCTTGAACGGCTCGGCACCCCACGGGTCGTTCTCGCCGTACACGAACAGCATGCGGTGCGAGTTGTGCCGCACCCAGCGGTCGACGTCCTTCATGGCGTTCTTCTGGAACTTCATCGGGATCTCCCGGGGCACGAAGTTCCGCGGCGGCTGGTACCCGTAGCGGCTGAGGCCCTTGAGCCACGGCTGCTTGATGTCGGGCGAACCGAGCTGCGTACCGGCCTGGTAGTAGTACGGCGTGTAGTACTCGAGGCCCTGGTCGGTGTAGGAGGCCCAGCCGCCGACCTCGTCGATCCAGCCGAACAGCGTGGCGTCGCTGGCGGTCTTGGCGACGGGCACGTCGGCGCAGGCGGTGGCCGACTGCTGGTACTGCCAGAAGCCCCAGTTGACGTCGAGCACGACGGCCTCGAAGGCCTTGTCGATGCCGCCGATGGTCTTGAAGGTGTGGTTGTTGGCGGCGGCGAAGTCGGCGTACAGCTTCTTCATGGGCGCGCGCCGCACGAGCGACTCGTGCTGCACGGCCTCGATCTTCGCGCGGCACTCCTTGGTGCCGACGGTGTCGAGGAAGCGGTCGTACGCGGAGTCCTCGCGGTTGTTGACGTCGTTCGGGGCGACGTAGGCGACGACGCCGTCCATGTCACGCGGGTAGAAGCGCTCGAAGTAGGTGGCGGTCATGCCGCCCTTGGAGGCGCCCGTGGACAGCCACTTCTTGCCGTAGATCGGCTTGAGGGCCTTGAAGATGCGGTGCTGGTCGGTCGCGGCCTGCCAGATGTTCAGCTTGGACCAGTCGGCGGGCGCGGGGCGGGACGGCGTGAAGAAGCGGTACTCCATGGAGACCTGGTTGCCGTCGATGACGCGGGTGGGTTCCGCGCGGCCCGGGTTGGTGTTGAGTCCGTAGCCCGAGGTCGAGAAGACGGTGGGCCGGGCGGTGTCCTTGTGCAGCACGGTGATGCGCTGCTGGAACGTGCCCTTGGCGGGGTGCCGGTGGTCGACCGGCTGGGTGTAGTTGAGGACGAAGAAGCGGTAGCCGTCGTACGGCTTCTCCTCGATCAGGCTCATGCCCTTGATGGCCAGGAGCCGGTCCTTGATGTCCTTCTGGGCGGCGGGCGCGCCCTGTTCGGCGTCGGTGGCCGCCGTGGCCGTGACTCCGGTGAAGCCCACGGTGCCTATGAGCACCACGAGCGAAAGCACCCATCTGAGGGTCTTGCGCATGCATCCTCCCCTGTCGGCGCAGCGATTGACCGGAACCTAACCGAGCAACTCGCCACACACCAGGGCACATTGAGGACATTCGGGACTCAGGGAAATTCACTGACAGGACGGAGGTGTCCGGTGAGCGGACATCTCGGGCACGTCAGCAGAGGATCCAGCCCGAGCTGACCTTCGCCCGGCCCACCGAGCCCTTGACCCAGACGCAGCGGTGTCCCGCGTGCACCTTCACCGGGCCCGCGAGGCGGGTGAAGGTGCCGGTGTCGCGCACGGGGCGGCTGCCGCGGGCCTGCACGCTGATCGACATCTTCTGGCGGGCGCCGGGGCTCTTGGCGTACGTCACGGCGCAGACGTAGCCGCGCTTCTTGTAGAGCACGACCTTGCCGGTGCTGAAGGTCAGGGTGCGGGCCTTGTGACCGGGGCAGGGGCCCGCGGCCGCGGCGGTGCCGGCACCCGGCCCCACGAGCGCCAACAGGACTGCGGCCACGAGCGTGCCGGAGCCCGCGACCAGGCTCCGCCGTATCCGACCACTCTTCACGTCTGCCCCTCCCGACACCCCCGTATCAGCGTACTGACGTACGGACGCCGAACCCTCACCGAACGGTTGCGGAATCCGACCTATCACTTTTGTCGCCCGTGAACCGCCTGGTCGGGCGCCCCGACCAGGCGCCCCTGGCTACGCCCCCACCGGCTCCCCCACGAACGTCCGCCACAGCTCCGCGTACCGCCCGTCCCGCGCGAGCAGCTCGTCGTGCGTGCCGTCCTCGGCGACCCGGCCGTGGTCCATCACGATCACGCGGTCCGCGCGGGCTGCCGTGGTCAGGCGGTGGGCGACGACCAGCGTCGTGCGCTTGCCCGCGATGCGGTCGGTGGCCTGGTTGACCTGGGCCTCGGTGGCGAGGTCGAGGGCGGCGGTGGCCTCGTCGAGGAGCAGGATGTCGGGGTCGACGAGTTCGGCGCGGGCCAGCGCGATCAGCTGGCGCTGTCCTGCCGACAGGTTGCGGCCGCGCTCGGAGACCTCGTGCAGATAACCGCCGTCGAGCGTGGCGATCATGTCGTGCGCGCCGACGGCCCGCGCCGCCGCCTCGACCTCGGCGTCGGTGGCGTCGGGACGGCCGTAGGCGATGGCGTCGCGGATCGTGCCCGCGAACAGATAGGCCTCCTGCGGGACGACGCCGAGCCGGTGCCGGTACGAGGTGAGGTCCAGGGAGCGCAGGTCGGTGCCGTCGACCGTGACCCGGCCCGACGTCGGGTCGTAGAACCGGGCGACCAGCTTGACCAGCGTGGACTTGCCCGCGCCGGTCTCGCCGACGAAGGCGACGGTCTGCCCGGCCGGGATGCGAAGGCGGACCCCGCTGAGCGCGGCCTCCGGCTCGTCGGCCGAGCCGTAGCCGAAGTCGACGTCCTCGAACGCGATCTCGCCGCGCAGGGAGAGCACGTCGAGGGGCTCGTCGGCGGACTTGGTGGACGCGGGTTCCTGGAGCAGTTCCTGGATGCGGCCGAGGGAGACCGTCGCCTGCTGGTAGCCGTCGAAGACCTGGGACAGCTGCTGCACGGGCGCGAAGAACAGGTCGATGTAGAGGAGGTAGGCGACCAGGGCGCCGGTGGTGAGCGTGCCCGCGTCGACCCGGTGCCCGCCCACGATCAGGACCGCGACGACGGCCACGGACGACAGGAGCTGCACGAACGGGAAGTACACCGAGATCAGCCACTGGCCGCGGATGCGGGCCGCGCGGTACTCGGCGCTGCGCGCGGCGAACGACGCGCTGCCGGAGCGCTCGCGCCCGAAGGCCTGCACGATCCGCAGCCCCGACACCATCTCCTGGAGGTCGGCGTTGACGACCGACACCCGCTCGCGCGCCAGCTCGTACGCCTTGACGCTGGCGCGGCGGAAGAAGAACGTGCCGACGACCAGGAGCGGCAGCGTCGCGAAGACCACGAGGGCGAGCTGGACGTCGATGACGAGGAGCGCGACCAGGATGCCGAAGAAGGTGACGACGGAGACGAACGCGGTGACCAGGCCGGTCTGCAGGAACGTGGACAGGGCGTCCACGTCCGTGGTCATCCGGGTCATGATGCGCCCGGTCAGCTCCCGCTCGTAGTAGTCGAGGCCGAGCCGCTGGAGCTGCGCGAAGATCTTCAGGCGCAGCGCGTACAGGACCCGCTCGCCGGTGCGGCCCGTCATCCGGATCTCGCCGGTCTGCGCCGCCCACTGCACGACGACGGCGACGAGCGCGAGCGCGGACGCCGTCCACACGGCGCCGAGGGCGAGCTGGGTGACGCCCTCGTCGATGCCGTGCCGGATCAGCACGGGAAGCAGCAGGCCCACCCCGGCGTCGACGGCGACGAGCAGCAGGCTCAGGGCGAGCGGCGCGCCGAAGCCGCGCAGGAGTCTGCGCAGTCCGTACGACTCCTCGGGGGCGACGGCCCGCGCCTCGTCGATCGCGGGGGTGTCGTTCGCGGGCGGCAGCGCGTCGACCTGGGCGAGGAGTTCAGGCGTCGCGGGCGACCCGGCGAGCGCCCCCGCGTCGGTGTCGCGGGGCTCGCGGTCGCCGACCCACAGGCGCGGGGTGATGCCGCGCTCGGCGTCGAACTCGGCGTCCAGCTCCTCGCGCACGGAGGTGTCCTCGACGGCCTCGGCGGGCGCGGTGGGGGCGACGTGTCCCGGCGAGACGCCGCCCAGCTCGTCGGGGTCGGTGAGCAGGCGCCGGTAGAGCGGTGAGCGGCGCTCCAGCTCCTCGTGGGTGCCGATGTCGGCGAGGCGGCCGCCGTCTAGGACGGCGATGCGGTCGGCGAGGTTGAGGGTGGAGCGGCGGTGCGCGATGAGGAGCGTGGTGCGCCCCCGCATGACCTCCTTCAGGGCCTCGTGGATCTCGTGCTCGACGCGGGCGTCCACCGCCGAGGTGGCGTCGTCGAGGACGAGCAGCCGGGGGTCGGTGAGGATGGCGCGGGCCAGGGCGACGCGCTGGCGCTGGCCGCCGGAGAGGGTCAGGCCGTGCTCGCCGACCTTGGTGTCGTAGCCCTCGGGCAGCTCGGCGATGAAGCGGTCGGCCTGGGCGGCGCGGGCGGCGCGCTCGACCTCCTCGTCGGTGGCGTCGGGGTGGCCGTAGGCGATGTTCGCGCGGACGGTGTCGGAGAAGAGGAAGGAGTCCTCGGGGACCAGGCCGATGGCCGCGCGCAGCGAGTCGTGCGTCAGCTCGCGCACGTCGTGGCCGCCGATGAGGACGGCGCCGCGCGACACGTCGTAGAAGCGGGGCAGGAGCAGGGACACGGTCGACTTGCCGCTGCCGGAGGAGCCGACGACGGCGAGGGTCTCGCCGGGGCGTATCTCGAAGCTCAGCCCGTCGAGGACCGGGCGGCCGTCCTCGTACGCGAACGACACGTCGTCGAACTCGACGGTCGCCGGGGCGTCCGTCGGCAGCTCCTTCGTGCCGTCCGTCATGGTCGGCTCGGTGTCGATGAGCTCAAGGACGCGCTCGACGCCCGCGCGGGCCTGCTGGGCGACGGTCAGGACCATCGCGAGCATGCGGACGGGGCCGACGAGCTGGGCGAGGTAGGTGGAGAACGCCACGAACGTGCCGAGCGTGATCTCGCCCTTGACGGCGAGCCAGCCGCCGAGCGCCAGCATCGCGACCTGCCCGAGCATGGGCACGGACTGCAGGGCCGGGGTGTAGCGGGAGTTCAGCCGGATGGTGCGCAGGCGGCCCGCGAACAGCCTCCGTCCGACCTCCCTGAGCTTCCCGGTCTCCTGCTCCTCCTGCCCGAAGCCCTTCACCACGCGTACGCCGCCGACGGCTCCGTCCACGACGCCCGCGACGGCGGCGGCCTGGGCCTGCGCGTACCAGGTGGCGGGGTGCAGCTTGGAGCGGCTGCGGCGGGCGATCCAGAGCAGGGCGGGGGCGACGGCGAGGGCGACCAGGGTCAGCGGCAGGGACAGCCACGCCATGATCACCAGCGACATCACGAACAGCAGGACGTTCCCGATGGTCATCGGCAGCATGAAGAGCAGGCCCTGGATGAGCTGGAGGTCGCTGGTCGCGCGGCCGACGACCTGCCCCGTGGACAGCTCGTCCTGCCGGCGGCCGTCGAGCCGCGTGACCGTGTCGTACATCTCGGTCCGCAGGTCGTGCTGTACGTCCAGGGCGAGGCGGCCGCCGTAGTAGCGCCGGATGTACGTGAACACGTAGACGAGGACCGCGGCGCCGATGAGGGCGGCCGCCCAGGGGCCCATGGACCTGCTGTGATCGCCGATCACGTCGTCGATGACGACCTTCGTGAACAGCGGTACCAACGCCATGACGGCCATGCCGCCGAGCGACGAGCCGAGCGCGAGCACGACGTCCACGGGGTGCCGCCAGGCATACCCCCACAGCCGCTTGGCCCACCCCTGCCCGGGCTGCCCCGGCCGCTCCGGCTGCGCTGGCCGCTCCGGCTGCCCCGGTGTCACCGGCTGCTCCGCCACTGTCCGCCTCCCGTCGACCTGACCTGCCGAGAGGCCCAACGCGGGCGTCCACCGTTTTCATCCCGCCGCAACAAAACAGCTGGGGGCTGCGCCCCCGTTCCCCCTGCCTTTTCGGCGCTCCGCGCCTCGTCCTCAAACGCCGGACGGGCTGTTTCCCCCGCCCACCCGCCCCTCTGTCCCCCACGGCCCGGCCTGGGCGTTCCCCACGCCCCCTGTGCGCCGGACGGGCCGGTCCCCCGCCGGTTGCCGACTCGGCCCCGCAAACCACTTCCCCCGCCCGAGGCCGGCTCCGGCCGAGCCGGGCTCCCGAGCCGGGCTCCCGGGCCGGGCCGAGGCCCGGTGTCAGGACTGCGGGACCGGGACTGTTGCTTCCTTCGGGGTCTCCGTCGGGGCGAAGCGCGCGGGGGCCTGGCTGATCGGGGTCAGGTCCTTGTGGATGGCCTTGGAGACCTTCTGGATGGTGTCGACGCCGTAGTTCATGCTGCTGTTGCCGTGGGTGAGGACAGAGATCGTGTAGTCGTGGCCACGGCCCTTGAAGGCGCCGATGGAGTGCACGCGCCAGCCGTGCGTGGCCCGCGGCAGCCAGCCGTTCTTGACGGCGATGGAGGTGCCGGACGGCGCCCCCGCCGGGGTGCCCCAGCGCTGGTCGCGGACGACCTTGCCCATCAGCTTCAGGATGTACGCGCGGGCGTTGTCGCTGAGCACGGCGTTCTTGCCGGTGATCAGGGCGAGCAGCTTCTGCTCGTCGGTGACGTTGATGCGGGTGAGACCCCAGTACCCACCCGAACCCGGCACCGTCTTGGTCATCTTGGCCGCGGCCAGGAACTTCTTGACCTTGGTGACACCGAGCTGCCGCCACAGCGCGCTGGTGGCGTCGTTGTCCGACTTGGTGATCATGGCGGTGGCCAGCTTGGACTCGCGGTCCGTCAGGTACCGGTTCGTCTTCTTCGCGTCCCAGAGGAGGGTCGCGAGCACGGTCACCTTGACGACGCTGGCCGAGTCGAAGGCGGTGGAGCCGCGCAGCGCGCAGGTGGTCTTCGTGGCCTTGTCGTGGAAGCCCACGGCGATGGTGCCCTTGCGGTTCTTCAGGGCGGCCGTGATGTCCTTCGTCAGCTTCTTCGCCAGCTCGGGCTGGGTCGACGAGGTGCACTTGACCTGGGCGGTCGCGGCGGCGGCCGGGGTGGCGGCCGCCACCCCGGCGACGGGCACGAGGACGGCGGCGGCCGCCCCCGCGCTCAGGACGCGGGCACGCCGGGATATGCGGTGAGTCATGGAGGTTCCCCCCGTAGTCGGACACGCGTACGCCCCCGGCGCACGCGTTCCACTTGACTCACCGGACCCGGTGAAAGGTTGCACGAAAAACGAAAAATCTCAGCCCAGGTGCGTGGGCGCGAACATCCGCAGCACCGCCGGGAGCACGACGACGCTCGGCCCCGGCTCGGCCAGCGCCTTCGCCAGGTCGTCCCGCAGCCGCTCCGGCGAGGTCCGCGTGCCCGGTACCCCGAAGGACTCGGCGAGCGCCACGAAGTCCGGCCGGGCGAGCTCCGTGCCGGTCGCCTCGCCGAAGGCGTCGGCCATGTACTCGCGCAGGATGCCGTAGCCGCCGTCGTCGACGATGAGCCAGGTCACGTCGAGCCCGTACTGCTTGGCGGCGGCCAGCTCCGCGATCGAGTACATCGCGCCGCCGTCGCCGGACACCGCGAGGACGGGCCGCGTCGGGTCGGCCGCGGCGGCGCCGAGCGCGGCCGGGAAGCCGTAGCCGAGGCCGCCCGCGCCCTGCGCGGAGTGCATGGTGTTGGGCCGCCGCGCGTCGAAGGCGGACCAGGCCCAGTAGGCCAGGATCGTCATGTCCCAGAAGGACGGGGACCCGTCGGGCAGGGCGGCCCGCACGGCGGCGAGGACGTCCTGCTCCAGGGTCAGCTCCTGCCCGTCGATCCGCTCCCGTACGGCGGCGAGGACCTGGCGCACCCGATCGGGGGCGGCGGGGTCGGGCCGCTCCCCGACGGTCTCCAGGAGCGCCGAGAGGGCGATCCTGGCGTCCGCGTGGATGCCGAGCGCCGGGTGGTTGGACTCCAGCTTGCCGAGGTCGGCCTCGATCTGGATCACCCGGCCGCGGGGCTTGAACGTGTGGTAGTTGGACGACAGTTCGCCGAGCCCGGAGCCGACGACGAGCAGGACGTCGGCGTCCTCCAGGAAGTCGGTGGTGTGCCGGTCCTCCAGCCACGACTGGAGCGAGAGGGGGTGCTCCCAGGGGAAGGCGCCCTTGCCACCGAAGGTCGTGACGACGGGCGCGTTCAGCCGCTCGGCGAGCGCGCGCAGCTTGCCGGAGGCGTCGGCGCGCACGACACCGCCGCCCGCGATGATCGCGGGCCGCTCGGCGCGGGTCAGCAGGTCGGCGGCCACGGCGGTGAGTTCGGGCCGGGGCACGACCTCGTGCGGGGTCGCGTCGACGGCCGTGACGACCGGCAGCGTGGTCTCGGCGAGGAGGACGTCCTGGGGGATCTCCACCCACACGGGACCGTGCGGCGCGGTGAGCGCGGACTGCCAGGCGGCGGCGACGGCGGAGGGGATCTGCGAGGCGGTCCGCACGGTGTGCACGGACTTCACCACGTCCCGGAACGAGGCCTGCTGGTCGCGCAGTTCGTGCAGATAGCCGTGGCGTCCGCCGCCGAGCCCGGCGACCGGGATCTGGCTGCCGATGGCGAGCACCGGCGACGACCCGGCGGCGGCCTCCTGGAGCGCGGCCAGCGAGGTGAGCGCGCCGGGCCCCGTCGACAGGAGCAGCGGCGCGACCTCACCGGTGACCCGGCCGTACGCGTCGGCGGCGAAGCCGGTGTTGTTCTCGACGCGCAGCCCCACGTACCGCAGGGAGGAGCGGCGCAGCGCGTCGAACATGCCGAGGGCGTGCTGTCCTGGCAGGCCGAAGACGGTGGTGGCGCCGAGGCCCTGGAGGGTCTCGACCACTAGATCACCGCCGTTGCGGCCGGGCGGGGGGTTCAGCGCGGCACGGGTCTGCGCCTCGGTGGGGCGAAGGACCAGGTCGTGGTCGTGGGTCACCGGGCGGCCTCCACGGTCCCCTGGGCGGCGATCGCCTGGACCATGGCGGCGTCCCGGGCACCGGCGATCTGCCGGGACATGATCGTCGTCAGCTCGTACGCGGTGTGGGAGGCGGCCACGGCCGTGATCTCGGCGTGGTCGTAGGCGGGCGCGACCTCCACGACGTCGGCGGAGACGAGGTTGCAGGAGGAGAGCCCGCGCAGGATCTCCAGGAGCTCCCGCGACGTCATGCCGCCGGCCTCCGGCGTGCCCGTGCCCGGGGCGTGCGCCGGGTCGAGGCAGTCGATGTCGATGGAGATGTACAGCGGCCGGTCGCCGATGCGCTGGCGCAGCTGGTCGGCGACCTCGTCCGCGCCGCGGCGGTAGATGTCCGACGACGTGACGATGCCGAAGCCCATCTTCTCGTCGTCCGTGAGGTCCTGGCGGCCGTACAGCGGGCCTCGGGTGCCGACGTGGCTGAGCGCCGAGGTGTCGAGGATGCCCTCCTCCACGGCCCGGCGGAACGGGGTGCCGTGCGTGTACTCCGCGCCGAAGTACGTGTCCCACGTGTCCAGGTGCGCGTCGAAGTGGAGCAGCGCGACCGGGCCGTGCTTCTTCGCCATGGACCGCAGCAGCGGCAGCGCGATGGTGTGGTCGCCGCCGAGCGTCATCATGCGCGCGCCGGTCGCGAGGAGGTCGTCGGCCGCCGCCTCGATCGTCTCCACGGCCTCGTTGATGTTGAACGGGTTCGCCGCGATGTCGCCCGCGTCGGCGACCTGGGCGAGGGCGAAGGGGGACGCGTCCTGGGCCGGGTTGTACGGGCGCAGGAGGCGGGACGCCTCCCGGATCGCGTTCCCGCCGAAGCGGGCGCCCGGGCGGTACGACACGCCCGTGTCGAAGGGGACGCCGACGACGGCGATGTCCGTCGTGCCGACCTCGTCGAGGCGGGGCAGCCTGGCGAACGTCGCGGGGCCCGCGTAGCGCGGGACGCGCGAGGAGTCGACAGGGCCACGGGGTTCGTTCGTCACGCTGCTGCTCATGGTCGGATTCCTCCTGGTATTGCTGGTTGTACGTGGTCAAGTGTCGCGCGGTCGTGGGCCTCGCGGGTGCGCCCCAGTCCCGCCCCTTCACCGAAACTGGGGCTCCGCCCCAGACCCCGCTCCTCAAACGCCGGAGGGGCTAAGAACTCAGCCGCACATGTTCTAGCCCGTCCGGCGATTGAGGACGAGGCGCGAAGCGCCGATCAGCGGGGGTCCAGGGGGCGGCAGCCCCCGGTTTCTGGGAAGGGGTGGTTCGGGGACTTCTCATGCGGTCACCGACGCCTCCGCCGCCACTGGTTCGGCCCCGCGCCCAGCGACCCGCTCACGCCAGGCGGCCAGCGTCGCCGGATCGGTGGGCGGCGTGGCAAGGGACACACCCACGTACACGACGAGCGAGGTGAGCAGCCCGTAGTAGATGGGCTCGTTGGCGAGGATCCCGTACCACCACATGAGCCCGACCACGGAGAGCCCACCGGCGACGACGGCGGCCAGCGCCCCCGCCCCGGTCCCGCGCCGCCACAGCAACCCGCCCAGGATGGGCACGAGCAGCCCACCCACCAGCAGGTTGTAGGCGACGGTGAGCGCCTGGACGACGTCGTTGAGGGCGATGGAGACGCAGATGACGGCGATGCCCATGACGAGGATGAAGAGCCGGTTGCCCTTCACCTCGTCGTGCGGCTCGCCCCCGCCCGAGTCCGCGCGGACAGCGCCCCGCACCCGCGCCCAGATGTCGTTGTTGGCGACGGTCGCACAGGCGATGAGCGCCCCGGACGAGGTGGACATGACGGCGGCGAGGGCGGCGGCGAGCACCAACCCCCGCACACCCATGGGCAGTTCGTCCTTGACGATGGTGGCGAAGGCGGCGTCGGCGCTGGGCAGCTTCGGGTACATGACCTTCGCGGCGGTCCCGATGACGGCCCCGGCGAGGGCGTACACGAGGCAGTACGTCCCGGCGACGGTCCCCCCGTACCGGGCGACCTTGTCGCTGCGCGCGGTGAAGACGCGCTGCCAGATGTCCTGCCCGATGAGCATGCCGAACGTGTAGATCAGGACGTACGTGAAGATCGTCTCGGCGCCGATGCCGAGCGGCGCGAAGTACTCGTCGGGCAGCTTGTCGCGCATCTCCCCGAAGCCGCCGGCCTTGACGACGGCGATGGGGAGGAGCAGGAGCAGCACGCCCACCGTCTTGACGACGAACTGCACCATGTCGGTCAGCGTGATGGACCACATGCCGCCGAGGGTGGAGTACGCGACGACGATGGAGCCGCCGATGACGATGGCGAGCGTGCGGTTCATGTCGAAGAGGACGTCGAAGATGGTGGCGTACGCGATGGTCGAGGTGACCGCGAGCATCAGCGTGTACGCCCACATGACGACGCCGGAGAGGACGCCCGCGCGGCCGCCGTAGCGCAGGTCGAGCATCTCCGAGACCGTGTAGACCCGCAGTCGGGCGATCCTGGCCGAGAAGAAGACCGACAGGGCGAGCAGGCCGAGGCCGATGGTGAACACCATCCACGCGCCGGACAGGCCGTGGGTGTAGCCGAGGCCGACGCCGCCGATGGTGGAGGCGCCGCCGAGGACGATCGCGGCCATCGTGCCCGAGTACATCCAGGGACCGAGGCGGCGCCCCGCCACGAGGAACTCGCTCTTGGACTTGGCGCGGCGCATGCCCCACCAGCCCATGGCCAGCATCCCGGCGAGATAGACGACGATCACTGTGTAGTCGACGGCCATGGGGGGCCTCCTTGCGCGCTCGGTCGGTGGCGTGTCGTGCGGGTGGAGTGCGGCGCTGACGCCGCGGTGACCGGCCGCGGGGACATCCGCCCGTACCCGAGGCCTCGGTCGGCACGACCTTAGGTGGCCGGAAAGCGACGCTGAAGTGTACGTTTCCTACACTCTCCGAGCGGTGAATGGAGGAAGTGTCCATGGCGTCGACGCCCGACCCCACATCAGACCCGACCGCCCCACCCGCCGCTCCCCCGACCCCACCCGTCCCCCTGACCGCCCTGCTCGCCCACGAGGAGCTGGGCCTGCGCCAGATCGCGGGCCCGGACGCGGCGCGCACCGGCGCCGTCGT
The DNA here is from genome assembly GCF_042677545.1 of Streptomyces sp. NPDC127108. Taxonomy (NCBI): domain Bacteria; kingdom Bacillati; phylum Actinomycetota; class Actinomycetes; order Kitasatosporales; family Streptomycetaceae; genus Streptomyces; species Streptomyces sp. NPDC127108. The sequence goes on from NZ_JBHXTE010000008.1 coordinate 37,410, forward strand.
GCACTGGGTGCACACCTCGGAGATGGCCGACCCGTACCCGTACCTGCTGGGCGGCGAGCTGCTGCTCACGGCCGGGGTGCACGTCCCGGCGGCGGACGCGGACGGCGCGGCCGACCGGCTCGACACGTACGCGGCGCGGATCGTGGCGGCGGGCGGCGCCGCGCTCGGCTTCGGGGTGGCCCCGGTGCACGACACCGTGCCGCGGGCCCTGGTCGACGCCTGCGAACGCCACGGCCTCCCGCTCCTCGAGGTGCCCCCGCGCACGACCTTCAGCGGCATCGCCCGCGCGGTCTGGCAGCTCATGGCCGAGGCCAGGCACGCCGAACTCCGCCGCGTCGCCCAGGCCCAGCAGGGCCTCGCCGCGGCGGCGTCCCGCCCGGACCCGGTCCCGGCCCTGCTCCGCCAACTCGCGGCCCGCCTCGGCGGGTACGCGGCGCTGTACGGGGCCGACGGCACCCCCACGCAGAGCGCGGGCACCCCGCCGGAGCCGGGGGCGGGGGCGGCCCTGGGGCGGCTGGTGGGGGTGGTGAATCCGGGCGGCGCGCAGGGCGGGCGGCAGGCCGAGCGGGCTCCGCGCCCGGCGCCCGCCTCCGCCACCGACACGGTCACCGGGACCCACCTCACCGCGTACGCACTCGCCGGGGCGCACGGCCTCGCCCTCGGCGTCGCCACGCGGCAACGGGAACCGGGCGACCACACGCTGGCCGGGGTCGCCGCCGTGCTCCTGTCCCTCCTGACCGCACCGCACCAGGGCGCGGCCGAGTCGGCCCGGTCGGCGGCGCTGGTACGACTGCTGCTGGGCGCGGCCCCCGAGGACGTGACCCCGCTGCTCGGCGCGGACAGGTGGACCGTCGTCCACGCCCGCGTACGCCGCGGCGACCACGAACGGACACCCCCCACCCCGGCGTCCCTGGCGGCGGCCCTCGACAGCGTGCTGGCGGACGAGGGGAGGGGGGCCGACGGGGGCAGGGCGGACGAGGGCAGGGCGGACGATCCCGCCCGGGCGGGCGACGAGGGCCGGGCGGGCGACGACGGCGCCGCCCGCCCCGTACGCCTGCTCCTGCCCGCCGACCGGGAGCCCGCCCCGCAGACCGGCTGGACGCTCGGGGTCTCCGCGCCCGCCGGTGCCGAGGGGCTGCCCGCCGCCGACGCGCAGGCCGCGCGGGCCCTGCGCCGGGCCGAGGCGACCCGGGTGCCGTTGGTGCGGCACCGCGAGACCGGCCTGGCCGGGCTCGTCGCACCCGCCGAGGCCGACGCGCACGCGCGGACCCTGCTCGCCCCGCTCGGCGACAACGGCCCCCTGGCCGAGACCCTGCGCACCTGGCTGTCCCTGCACGGCAGCTGGGACCGCACGGCAGCCGCCCTGACCGTGCACCGCAACACCGTCCGCCAGCGCATCACCCGCTGCGCGACCCTGCTCGACGCGAACCTGGACGACCCGGACGTCCGCATGGAGCTGTGGTTCGCGCTGGGGCGCAGGGGTGGAGAGGGCTGAGCACAGCGGGCCCCACCCCGTCGAACCACCCCGCACGCCCCGGAGCATTCACGGACAGCCCCGCGCCCCGGAGCACCCCCGCACCACCACTCGCCCCCTCCGCCGCACCCGCAACGCCACCCGTCGCCAAGGCTCAGGACTCACCCCCGGAACAGCACTCGGCCCGCCCGGGACCGGCCCCGTTCCCGCCCCGACGGCCGCGGCGTGGACCGCCCCCGCGGAACAGTCCCCTCCGCCGCGTCCCGCACGCGCCCGCCCCCCGAACGTGAGTCGCCGCACAGGTCCGGCCTGCGGGACGGCCCGCGCCGGGGTCGTTGACGACGGCACAATGGGACGCATGCCGATACCCAGCCGCGCCGCGCTCGTCGATCATCTCGTCCGCACCCGCATCGCGGGCGATGTCGCGACGCCCCGCGACAACAACCTCTCCCACTACCGCAAACTCGCGAACGGCGACCGCCACTACTGGCTGGGCCTGGAGCTGGGCGACCGCTGGACCGACGAGCAGGACGTGCTCGCGGTGATGGCCGAGCGCTGCGGCGTGAACGACGACCCCGAGTACCGCCAGGGCCAGGACACGATCGACCCGGAGCTGACCGTCGACGCCCTGGAGCGGATGGCGGGGCGGCTGCGCAAGGCCGCGTCCGCCAAGGAGCGCGTGCTGTTCGCGACCGGTCACCCCGGCGGCCTGCTCGACGTGCACCGCGCCACGGCCGCCGCGCTGCGCGCCGCGGGCTGCGAGATCGTCGTCATCCCGGAGGGGCTCACCGCCGACGAGGGCTTCGTCTTCCAGTTCGCGGACGTCGCCGTCCTGGAGCGCGGCGCGACGCTGTGGCACACGCACTCGCCGGAGCCGATGAACGCGATCCTGGACGGGCTCCTTCGCGAGGAGCGGCCGCTGCCCGACCTCGTGGTCGCCGACCACGGCTGGGCGGGCCGCGCGGGCCAGCGCGGGATCGACTCCGTCGGGTACGCGGACTGCAACGACCCCGCCCTGTTCATCGGCGAGGCCGAGGGCACCGTCCAGGTCACGGTGCCACTGGACGACCACGTGACGAGCCCGCGGTTCTACGACCCGATGACGGCCTACCTGCTGGACGCGGCCGGGCTGGGATAGAAAAGCCGGTCGTGGGGGTCCCCCCTGCTCCTTGAGAGCTCGGGGGAGATTGAGGACGAGTAGGCCGAAGGCCACGATCAACGGCGCCCCGGCGTCGGGTCCAAGTACACCCGGCTCACAGCGGGAAAGCGATCCTGGATCCGCTGGGCCATCCGGTCGCAGGCCAGCTCGATGTCGGCGGCCGTGGACACGTCCCGGAAGTTGACCTTGGCGGCCACCATCGCCTCCTTGGGGCCCTGGAGCAGCGTGGTCAGCTCCAGGACGTCCACCACGTGCGGGTCCGCGAGCAGTTCGTCCCGCACAGCCGCCCGGATGGGCGAGGGCAGCGGCCGCCCGATGAGCAGCTCCGCGTTGGCGTGCCCGAGCACCCAGGCCACGTACACGAGCAGCACGCCGATGCACAGCGACGCGACGCCGTCCCAGACGCCGGAGCCGGTGAGCTGTCCGCCGAGCAGTCCGCCCGCGGCGAGCACGAGGCCCGCGAGGGCGGCCGAGTCCTCCATGACGACGGCCTTCACGGCGGTGTCGGGCGTGTGCCGCAGATAGTGCTTGACGTGCACCCCGAACCGGTCGGCCTCGCCGCGCGCCTGCTTCAGGCCGGTGCGCAGGGAGTAGCCCTCCAGGAGGAAGGCGATGCCGAGGACGACGTACGAGACGAGCGGATCGCCGGGTTCCTCGCCGTGCGTGAGGGTGTGGACGCCGTCGTACACGGCGAAGACGCCGCCGCCGACGAACGTGGCGACGGAGGCGAGCAGCGCCCAGATGTAGCGGGCGCCGCCGTAGCCGAGCGGATGGTCCTCGTCGGCGGGGCGCCGCGCGCTCTTCAGCGAGACGAGCAGCATCAGCTCCGTGACGGTGTCGGCCACGGAGTGCGCCGCCTCCGACAGCATCGCGCTGGACCCGCTGACGACCCCCGCGACGGCCTTGGCGACGGCGATGCCGAGGTTGGCGAGGGCGGCGACGAGGACGGTGAAGGTGCTTTCGGCTGCGGGTTCACCCATGGTGGGGCAGTATGCCCGAATTGCGACCTCGGGGCGGCCGTGTACGGGCCGCTCGGAGCGGCGCAGTGCAGGCCGCGGTGCGCCGGAACGTCAGCCCCGGGGCACCCGCACCACGCCCTCCTGGATCACGGTCACCGCCAGCTTCCCGTCCATCGTCCAGATCCGACCCTGCCCGAGCCCGCGCCCGCCGCCGGACGACGGCGACTCCTGGTCGTAGAGGAGCCACTCGTCCGCCCGGAAGGGCCGGTGGAACCACATGGCGTGGTCCAGCGAGGCGCCGACGACGTCCCCGACGGCCCAGCCGCCGCGCCCGTGGGCGAGGAGCACGGAGTCGAGGAGCGTCATGTCGGACACGTACGTGGCGAGGCACAGGTGCAGGAGCGAGCCCGCGGGCTCGGTGCCGAGCTTGCCGTTGGTGCGGAACCACACCTGGGACCGCGCCTGCCGGGGCGCGCCCACGCTGGCGAACGGGGGTTCGTCCACGTACCGGAGGTCGACGGCGGCCCGTGCTTCGAGGAGCCGCCGCACGACGTCGGGCCCGAGGACGTCCTCGTACCCGGGCAGCGACTCGGCGGCGGTGGGCAGCGTCTCGGGGTCGGGCGCGGGCGGCATCCCGTCCTGGTGGTCGAGTCCCTCCTCGTACGCCTGGAAGGACGCGGAGAGGTGGAAGATCGGCTGGCCGTGCTGCACGGCGACGACGCGGCGCGTGGTGAAGGAGCGCCCGTCGCGGATGCGGTCGACGGTGTAGACGATGGGCGCGCCGGGGTCGCCGGGGCGCAGGAAGTAGGAGTGGAGGGAGTGTGCGGCCCGGTCGCCGGGGGCGGTGCGTCCGGCGGCGACCAGGGCCTGCGCGGCGACCTGGCCGCCGAAGACGCGCGGCACGAGCGACGTCCGGCTGACGCCGCGGAAGATGTCCTCCTCGACCCGTTCCAGGTCGAGGAGGCCGAGCAGCCTTTCGAGTTCCTCGCTCATCGGCGAGTTACAGACCCATCGACTTCGCGATGATCATCTTCATGACCTCGCTGGTGCCGCCGTAGATGCGGTTGACGCGGTTGTCCGCGTACAGGCGGGCGATCGGGTACTCGTTCATGAAGCCGTAGCCGCCGTGGAGCTGGAGGCAGCGGTCGATGACGCGGTGGGCGACCTCGGTGCAGAACAGCTTGGCGCTCGCGGCCTCGGCGGGGGTCAGCTCGCCCGCGTCCAGGGCCTCAAGGGCGCGGTCGGCGACGGCCTCGGCGGCGTCCACCTCGGCCTGGCAGGCGGCCAGTTCGAACTTGGTGTTCTGGAAGGAGGCGACGGACTTGCCGAAGACGGCGCGTTCCTGGACGTACTCCTTGGCGAACCGCACGGCGGCCTTGGCCTGCGCGTAGGCGCCGAAGGCGATGCCCCAGCGCTCGGAGGCGAGGTTGTGGCCGAGGTAGGCGAAGCCCTTGTTCTCCTCGCCGAGCAGGTCCTCGACCGGCACCTTGACGTCGACGAAGGCCAGCTCGGCGGTGTCGGAGACCTTCAGGCCGAGCTTGTCGAGCTTGCGGCCGACGGAGTAGCCCGCGGACTTGGTGTCGACGGCGAACAGGGAGATGCCGAAGCGGCGGTCGTCCTCGCGCGGGGCGGAGGTGCGGGCGCAGACGATCACGCGGTCGGCGTGCACGCCGCCGGTGATGAAGGTCTTGGCGCCGTTCAGGACGTAGTGCGTGCCGTCCTCGGAGAGCTTCGCGGTGGTCTTCATGCCCGCGACGTCGGAGCCGGTGCCGGGCTCGGTCATGGCGAGCGCCCACATCTCCTCGCCGGAGACGAACTTGGGCAGGAAGCGCTTCTTCTGCTCGTCGGTGGCGAGCATCTCGATGTACGGCAGGCCGAGCAGGACGTGCACGCCGGAGCCGCCGAAGGAGACGCCCGCGCGGGCCGTCTCCTCGTACATGACGGCCTCGAACTTGTGCGAGTCGATGCCGGCGCCGCCGAACTCCTCGGGGACGCGGATGCCGAAGACGCCGAGCTCGCCGAGCTTGTAGTAGAAGTCCCTCGGCGCCTGGCCGGCCGCGAACCACTCGTCGTACACGGGCACGACCTCGGCCTCGATGAAGGCCCGGACGGTCTCCCGGAATGCCTCGTGGTCCTCGTTGAAGACGGTACGCCGCACGGTTGAGCTCCCTGGGTCACGGATCCGGCCAAGCGTCTCTTGGCTAAGCGCTTGCTCAGGGCGAGGTTACCCGTGGGTTCGCGTGACCGTCCAGGGCGAAAATCGTGACCGCCGGTCCGGGGCGCCGTCGATCGTGGCCTTCGGCCTACTCGTCCTCAATCTCCCCCAAGCTCTCGGCTTCGCTCGAGCAGGGGGGACCCCCATGACGGGCTCAAATTCCCCGCCGCCGCCAGGGCGCCGTGCGCCAGCCGCCGCAGCAGATCCGCCGTCCCCTCGCGGTCCGGCAGCGACCCCGGCCGCCCCAGGTGCGGTGTCGAGTTGAGGAGGCCGAAGACCGCGTGCACCGACGCCCGCGCCTCCGCCTCGGCCAGTCCCGCGTACACGTCCCGCACCGCGGAAACCCACAGCTCCACGTACCGCCGCTGGAGCGAGCGGACCAGCTTGCGGTCGCTGTCCCGCAGGCGGTCCAGCTCCCGGTCGTGGAGAGTGATCAGCGGGCGGTCGTCGAGGGCGAAGTCGATGTGGCCCTCGATGAGCGAGTCGAGCACGGCACCCGGCGACCCCGCGGCCTCCGCGGCCCGGCGCTCACCGCCCCGCAGCAACTGCTCGCTGATCCCCACGAGCAGCTCGGCCAGCATCGCGTCCTTGCCCGCGAAGTGGCGGTACAGGCCGGGCCCGCTGATCCCGACGGCGGCCCCTATCTCGTCCACGCCGACGCCGTGGAAGCCGCGCTCGGCGAAGAGCCTGGCGGCTTCCTTGAGGATCTGCTCACGGCGGGTGGGGGCGTCGGTCCTGGTGGCCATGGAAGCAATTCTAGACAGCGCGGTTAGCGGTCGTTAACCTTAGCGACATACGTTAACGCTCACTAACAGTGGGAGCACAGCGGATGCAACAGGCACCAGTCCTCGCGAGCGCGGCGGACCCCGCCTCGGAAGCCTGGCGGTCGAACGAGACGGCGCACCGCGCCCTGGCCGAGGAGCTGCGCGGCAAACTCGCGGCGGCCCGGCTCGGCGGCGGCGAGCGCGCCCGGCAGCGGCACGTGGCGCGCGGCAAGCTGCTGCCGCGCGACCGCGTGGACGCCCTCCTCGACCCCGGCTCGCCGTTCCTCGAAGTGGCCCCGCTCGCGGCCGACGGCATGTACGACGGCGCCGCCCCGGCCGCCGGCGTCATCGCGGGCGTCGGCCGGGTCAGCGGGCGCGACTGCGTGATCGTCGCCAACGACGCGACCGTCAAGGGCGGGACGTACTACCCGATGACGGTCAAGAAGCACCTGCGGGCGCAGGAGATCGCCCTGGAGAACCGCCTCCCCTGCCTGTATCTGGTGGACTCGGGCGGCGCCTTCCTGCCGATGCAGGACGAGGTGTTCCCCGACCGCGAGCACTTCGGGCGGATCTTCTACAACCAGGCCCGGATGTCCGGCGCGGGCATCCCGCAGATCGCCGCGGTCCTCGGCTCCTGCACGGCGGGCGGGGCGTACGTCCCCGCGATGAGCGACGAGGCCGTGATCGTCCGCAACCAGGGCACGATCTTCCTCGGCGGCCCGCCCCTGGTGAAGGCCGCCACCGGCGAGGTCGTCACGGCCGAGGAGCTGGGCGGCGGCGAGGTCCACTCCCGGGTGTCGGGCGTCACCGACCACCTCGCGGAGGACGACCCGCACGCCCTGCGCATCGTCCGCACCATCGTCTCCACGCTCCCCGCGCGCGGCGCCCTGCCCTGGGAGGTCCGTCCGGTCGAGGAGCCGAAGGTCGACCCGCTCGGTCTGTACGGCGCGGTGCCGACGGACTCCCGCACCCCCTACGACGTCCGCGAGGTCATCGCCCGCGTCGTCGACGGCTCGCGCTTCGCCGAGTTCAAGTCCGAGTACGGCCAGACCCTGGTGACCGGCTTCGCGCACATCCACGGCCACCCCGTCGGCATCGTCGCGAACAACGGCATCCTGTTCTCCGAGTCCGCCCAGAAGGGCGCCCACTTCATCGAGCTGTGCGACCAGCGCGGCATCCCGCTGGTCTTCCTGCAGAACATCTCCGGCTTCATGGTCGGCCGCGACTACGAGGCCGGGGGCATCGCCAAGCACGGCGCGAAGATGGTCACGGCCGTGGCCTGCACCCGCGTCCCGAAGCTGACGGTGGTGGTTGGCGGATCGTACGGAGCGGGCAACTACTCGATGTGCGGCCGGGCCTATTCGCCGCGCTTCCTGTGGATGTGGCCCAACGCCAAGATCTCCGTGATGGGCGGCGAGCAGGCGGCATCCGTCCTCGCCACCGTCAAGCGCGACCAGCTCGAAGGACGCGGCGAGGAGTGGTCGGCCGAGGACGAGGACGCCTTCAAGGCCCCGGTCCGCGCGCAGTACGAACAGCAGGGCAACGCCTATTACGCCACGGCACGGCTGTGGGACGACGGTGTCATCGACCCGTTGGAGACCCGCCAGGTGCTCGGCCTGGCTCTGACCGCGTGTGCCGGGGCGCCCTTGGGCGAACGCGGCTTCGGCGTCTTCCGGATGTGAGGGACCAGACCCCATGAGCATGTTCGACACAGTCCTTGTGGCCAACCGGGGCGAGATCGCCGTCCGCGTCATCCGTACGCTGCGGGCGCTCGGCGTCCGTTCGGTGGCCGTCTTCTCCGACGCCGACGCCGACGCCCGGCACGTCCGCGAGGCCGACACGGCGGTGCGGCTCGGGCCCGCCCCGGCCGCCGAGAGCTATCTGTCGGCCGAGCGCCTCCTGGCCGCCGCCACCGCGTCCGGCGCCCAGGCCGTCCACCCCGGCTACGGCTTCCTGGCCGAGAACGCCGCCTTCGCGGCGGCCTGCGCGGACGCCGGGCTCTCCTTCATCGGCCCGCCCGCCACCGCCATCGACCTGATGGGCGACAAGATCCGCGCCAAGGAGACCGTGCGGAAGGCCGGGGTGCCCGTCGTCCCCGGCTCCTCCGGCAGCGGCCTCACCGACGCCCAACTCATCGACGCCGCCCGGGAGATCGGCACCCCCGTGCTCCTGAAGCCCTCCGCGGGCGGCGGCGGCAAGGGCATGCGCCTGGTCCGCGACGCCGACCTGCTCGGCGACGAGATCGCCGCCGCCCGGCGCGAGGCCCGCGCCTCCTTCGGCGACGACACCCTCCTCGTGGAGCGGTGGGTGGACCGGCCCCGGCACATCGAGATCCAGGTGCTCGCCGACGCGCACGGCAACGTCGTCCACCTCGGCGAGCGCGAGTGCTCCCTGCAGCGCCGCCACCAGAAGATCATCGAGGAGGCGCCCAGCGTCCTCCTCGACGAGGCGACGCGCGCCGCGATGGGGGCCGCCGCCGTGGAGGCCGCGCGCTCCTGCGGGTACGTCGGCGCGGGCACCGTCGAGTTCATCGTCCCCGGCGACGACCCCGCCTCGTACTACTTCATGGAGATGAACACCCGCCTCCAGGTCGAGCACCCCGTCACGGAGCTGATCACAGGCCTCGACCTGGTCGAATGGCAGCTCCGGGTGGCCTCCGGCGAACCCCTGCCCTTCGCCCAGGACGACATCACGCTCACCGGGCACGCCGTCGAGGCCCGCGTCTGCGCCGAAGACCCCTCCCGCGGCTTCCTGCCGTCCGGCGGGACCGTCCTCGCCCTGCACGAGCCGTCCGGCGACGGCGTGCGCACCGACTCCGGGCTCAGCGAGGGCACGGAGGTCGGGAGCCTGTACGACCCGATGCTGTCGAAGGTCATCGCGTACGGGCCCGACCGGGCGACGGCCCTGCGGAAGTTGCGCGGGGCGCTCGCGGAGACGGTGACCCTGGGGGTGCCGACGAACGCGGGGTTCCTGCGGAGGCTGCTGGCGCATCCGGCGGTGGTGGCCGGGGAGTTGGACACGGGGCTCGTGGAGCGGGAGGCCGAGGGTCTGGTGGACCCGGACGTCCCGGCCGAGGTCTATATGGCTGCCGCGCTGGTGCGGGTCCGTCGTGCCCACCCGTCCCGCCCTGCGGGACGACCGCCCACGACGACGGCGGCAGCAGGATGGCTGGACCCGTTCTCCGTGCCCACCGGCTGGCGGCTCGGCGGCGAAGCCGCGTGGACGGTGCACCACCTGCGGGTGCCCGGGCACGAACCGGTCGTCGTACGTACCCGGCTCTCTCCCGACGGCGACGTCGAGGTCGACCTCGGGGGGCCCGGGGGCCTGCCCCCGGTTTCGGGAAGGGGTGGGCTTGGGGAGCCCCCGGCAGGGCCGACCACCGTCACCCTCCACCACCAGGACCGCACCCACACCTTCCACCGCACCGGCACCTGGCTCGGCCGTGACGGCGACGCCTGGGACGTGCGGGACCACGACCCCGTGGAAGCCGCCCTCAGCGGCGCCGCCCACGCGGGCGTGGACGCCCTGACGGCCCCGATGCCCGGCACCGTGACGGTGGTCAAGGTGGCCCCGGGCGACGAGGTGACCGCGGGCCAGAGCCTGCTGGTGGTGGAAGCGATGAAGATGGAGCACGTCATCTCCGCACCGCACGCGGGCACCGTCACCGAACTGGACGTCACCCCGGGCACCACGGTCGCCATGGACCAGGTCCTGGCCGTGGTGACCCCCGCGGAGGAGGACGCGTCATGACCGCACGATCCCCCGGCGCCCTGCCCATGGTCGTCCCGGCCGAGGAACTGCCGCCCCGCGTCCGCATCCACGAGGTGGGCGCGCGGGACGGCCTGCAGAACGAGAAGGCGACGGTCCCCACGGAGGTGAAGGCGGAGTTCATCCACCGCCTCGCCGACGCGGGCCTCACCACCATCGAGGCGACCAGCTTCGTGCACCCCAAGTGGGTGCCCCAACTGGCCGACGCGGAGGACCTGTTCCCGCTCCTCGACGACCTCGCGCGGACCAAGCGCGTGCACCTGCCGGTGCTCGTCCCGAACGCCCGCGGCCTCGACCGCGCCCTCGCGCTCGGCGCCCGCCGCGTCGCGGTGTTCGCGAGCGCCACCGAGTCCTTCGCCAAGGCCAACCTGAACCGCACGGTGGACGAGGCGCTCGCCATGTTCGAGCCGGTGGTGGCGCGGGCGAAGGAGGCGGAGAGCGCGCACGACCAGGTGCACGTGCGCGGCTATCTGTCGATGTGCTTCGGCGACCCCTGGGAGGGCGCCGTCCCGATCGCGCAGGTCGTCCGGGTGTGCAAGGCGCTGCTCGACATGGGCTGCGACGAGCTGAGCCTCGGCGACACCATCGGCGTGGCCACCCCCGGCCACGTACAGGAACTGCTCGCCGCCCTCAACGAACAGGGCGTGCCCACGGACCGCGTCGGCGTGCACTTCCACGACACCTACGGCCAGGCGCTCGCCAACACCCTGGCGGCCCTGCAGCACGGAGTGACCACCGTGGACGCGTCCGCGGGCGGCCTCGGCGGCTGCCCGTTCGCCAAGAGCGCCACCGGAAACCTCGCCACCGAAGATCTCGTGTGGATGCTTCACGGCCTCGGCATCGAGACCGGGGTCGACCTCGGCCGTCTCACCGCCACCAGCGTGTGGATGGCCGGCCAGTTGGGCCGACCGAGCCCGTCCCGCACCGTGCGTGCCCTCTCCCACCAGGAGCAGTGAGAACGATGGACCACCACCTCTCCCCCGAGCACGAGGAACTCCGGCGCACCGTCGAGGCGTTCGCCCACGACGTGATCGCCCCGAAGATCGGCGACCTCTACGAGCGGCACGAGTTCCCGTACGAGATCGTGCGCGAGATGGGCCGCATGGGGCTCTTCGGGCTGCCCTTCCCCGAGGAGTACGGCGGCATGGGCGGCGACTACCTGGCGCTCGGCATCGCCCTGGAGGAGCTGGCGCGCGTCGACTCGTCCGTGGCGATCACGCTGGAGGCGGGTGTCTCGCTCGGCGCGATGCCGCTGCACCTGTTCGGCACCGAGGAGCAGAAGCGGGAGTGGCTGCCGCGGCTGTGCTCCGGCGAGATCCTGGGCGCCTTCGGCCTGACCGAGCCGGACGGCGGCTCCGACGCGGGCGGTACGCGCACGACGGCGCGTCTGGACGAGGCGACCGACGAGTGGGTCATCAACGGCACGAAGTGCTTCATCACCAACTCCGGGACCGACATCACGGGCCTGGTGACGGTCACGGCCGTCACGGGGCGCACGGACGCGGGCAAGCCGCTGATCTCCTCGATCATCGTGCCGTCCGGCACGCCTGGCTTCACGGTCGCGGCGCCGTACTCGAAGGTCGGCTGGAACGCCTCGGACACCCGGGAGCTGTCGTTCGCCGACGTGCGGGTGCCGCGGGCGAACCTGCTGGGTGAGATCGGGCGCGGGTACGCGCAGTTCCTGCGGATCCTGGACGAGGGCCGGATCGCGATCGCGGCGCTCGGCACGGGGCTCGCGCAGGGCTGTGTCGACGAGTCGGTGAAGTACGCCAAGGAGCGGCACGCGTTCGGGCGGCCGATCGGCACCAACCAGGCCATCCAGTTCAAGATCGCCGACATGGAGATGAAGGCGCACACGGCACGCCTGGCCTGGCGCGACGCGGCCTCGCGGCTCGTCTCCGGCGAGTCGTTCAAGAAGGAGGCGGCGCTCGCGAAGCTGTACTCGTCGACGGTCGCCGTCGACAACGCGCGCGAGGCCACGCAGATCCACGGCGGGTACGGCTTCATGAACGAGTACCCGGTGGCGCGGATGTGGCGGGACTCGAAGATCCTGGAGATCGGCGAGGGCACGAGCGAGGTGCAGCGCATGCTGATCGCCCGGGAGCTGGGCCTCACCAGCTGAGGCACGGCCCGGGCGGAGCCCGGTGCGGGGGGCCGCTGGACCGGAAGGAAGGTTAGGTTAACCTAAGCACCACTTCCGGCCAGCGCCCCGTACGAAAGCAGAGACCTCATGTCCCACAGCCTCCGCACGCCCTCGCGCCGCGGCATCCTCGCCGCGGGCGGCGCCCTCGGGCTCACCGCCGTCCTCGCCGCCTGCGGGGACGAGAAGAAGGACAAGAGCGGTGGCTCGGGCGGCGGCACGAAGGACGGCGGCCCCTGGTCCTTCAAGGACGACCGCGGCAAGACGGCCAAGACCGACTCGACGCCCGCGAACATCGTGGCGTTCACCGGTGTCGCGGCCGCGCTGTACGACTACGGCATCGAGGTCAAGGGCGTCTTCGGCCCGACGAAGACCAAGGACGGCAAGCCGGACGTCCAGGCCGGTGACATGGACATCAGCAAGGTGACCGTCCTCGGCAACGCCTGGGACCAGTTCAACATCGAGAAGTACGTGGGCCTCCAGCCGGACGTCCTGATCTCCACGATGTTCGACGACAAGGGCACCCTCTGGTACGTCCCCGAGCAGTCCAAGGACAAGATCCTGGGGCTCGCCCCGAGCGTCGGGATCTCCGTCTACGACCGCCAGATGACCAAGCCCCTCGCGCGCATCCTCGACCTCGCCGAGTCGCTCGGCGCGGACGTGAAGTCCGACAAGGTCGTCACGGCGAAGAAGCGCTTCGAGGCCGCGGCGGAGCGGCTGCGCAAGGCCGCGAAGTCCCGCCCGGAGATCAAGGTCCTCGTCGGCTCGGCGAGCGCCGAGATCTTCTACGTCTCCGGCTCCGACCTCTCCGCCGACCTGGAGTACTTCAAGGCGCTCGGCGTGAACATCGTCGAGCCGCCGGAGAAGGCCAAGAAGGAGAGCGGGGGCTGGTTCGAGAACCTGTCCTGGGAGAACGTCGACCAGTACAAGGCCGACGTCATCATGATGGACAACCGCACGTCGGCCTTGCAGCCGGCGGATCTGGCGAAGCAGAAGCCCACGTGGGGGAAGCTGCCCGCCGTCAAGGCCGGCCAGGTCGTCCCGCGCGTGACGGAGCCGATCTTCTCGTACGCCAAGTGCGCGCCGATCCTGGAGGACCTGGCCAAGGCCATCGAGAAGGCGAAGAAGGTCTCCTGACCGGAGCCTGGTGCACGTCGGCCTTGTCGCGCCGTCGAGTCGCGGCCTTCGGCCTGGCTCGTCCTCAAACGCCGGACGGGCTATGAGATCCCCCAGCGCCGCCCGCTGCTCTCCGCAGCCGGGCGGCGCTGCGTTTGTGACCTGCGGGTTTGTGGATGACTCGTGAATATCCCGGTGAGTCGTGAGACGGAAGGGGGCTCCGGACCCTGTCGCGAAGAACTTAGGTTAGGCTAACCTAAGTTCCATGTCGCGCCCCCGGCCCTCCCTGCTGTGCCCTGTCCCGGGGGCGCGACCAAGTCCCCTCACCTGGAGGACAGTTCATGCGCTCGCACCTGCTCAATGACACCACCACGGAGCGGTACCGCGCCTCCGTGACCGAAGGAGTCGAGCGGGTGGCGGCCAGAATCGCCACCACCTCCCGTCCGTTCACCGGCGTCTCCGCGGACGCTCTCACCCCCCGCGTCGAGGCCGTCGACCTCGACACCCCGCTGCACGACACCGGCGCCGCCCTCGACGAGCTGGACGAGCTGTACCTGCGCGACGCCGTCTACTTCCACCACCCCCGCTACCTGGCCCACCTCAACTGCCCGGTCGTCATCCCGGCCGTGCTCGGCGAGGCCGTCCTGTCCGCCGTGAACTCGTCCCTGGACACCTGGGACCAGTCCGCGGGCGGCACCCTCATCGAGCGCCGCCTGATCGACTGGACCGCCGAGCGCATCGGCCTCGGGCCCGCCGCCGACGGCGTGTTCACCTCCGGCGGCACCCAGTCCAACCAGCAGGCGCTGCTGCTCGCCCGCGAGGAGGCCAAGACGGACTCTCCCGGCCGGCTGCGCATCCTCGCCTCCGAGGTCGGCCACTTCAGCGTCCAGAAGGCCGCGAAGATGCTGGGCCTCGGCCAGGACGCCGTCATCGTGATCCCCACCGACCGCGACAAGCGCATGCAGACCGTGGCGCTCGCCCGCGAGCTGGCCCGCCTCGACCGCGAGGGCCTCGTCCCCATGGCCGTCGTCGCGACCGCGGGCACCACCGACTTCGGCTCCATCGACCCGCTGCCGCAGATCGCCGACCTCTGCGCGCAGTACGAGACCTGGATGCACGTCGACGCCGCCTACGGCTGCGGTCTGCTCGCCTCGCGCACCCGCCGTGACCTGCTCGACGGCATCGAGCGCGCCGACTCCGTCACGGTCGACTACCACAAGTCGTTCTTCCAGCCGGTCAGTTCGTCGGCGCTGCTCGTCCGGGACGCGGCGACGCTGCGGCACGCCACGTACCACGCCGAGTATCTGAACCCGCGGCGCGCGGCGGCCGAGCGCATCCCCAACCAGGTCGACAAGTCCCTGCAGACGACCCGCCGCTTCGACGCGCTGAAACTGTGGATGACGCTGCGCGTGATGGGCGCGGACGCCATCGGCGACCTCTTCGACGAGGTGTGCGACCTGGCGGCCGAGGGCTTCGACCTGCTCGCCGCCGACCCGCGCTTCGACGTGGTCGTACAGCCGAGCCTGTCCACCCTCGTCTTCCGCTACATCCCGGCGGCGATCTGCGACCCGGCCGCCATCGACCGCGCCAACCTGTACGCCCGCAAGGCCCTGTTCGCCTCCGGTGCCGCCGTGGTCGCGGGCACCAAGGTGGGCGACCGGCAGTACCTGAAGTTCACCCTGCTCAACCCCGAGACCACGGCCGCCGACATCGCCGCCGTCCTCGATCTGATAGCCGGCCACGCCGAGCAGTACCTGGGAGAGAACCTTGACCGCGCCAGCTGACCTCCGCGAAGCGCAGCCGACGTACGACTTCATCGGCATCGGCCTCGGGCCCTTCAACCTCGGCCTCGCCTGTCTCACCGAGCCCCTCGACGAGCTGAACGGGGTGTTCCTGGAGTCCAAGCCGGACTTCGAGTGGCACGCGGGCATGTTCCTCGACGGCGCCCATCTGCAGACGCCGTTCATGTCGGACCTGGTGACGCTCGCCGACCCCACGTCCCCGTACTCCTTCCTGAACTTCCTGAAGGAATCGGGCCGCCTGTACTCCTTCTACATCCGCGAGAACTTCTATCCGCTGCGCCGGGAGTACAACGACTACTGCCGCTGGGCCGCCGGGAAACTCTCCTCCGTCCGCTTCGGCACGACCGTGACCCGGGTGACGTACGCGGGCGGCGTGTACGACGTGACGACGGAATCCGGCGACACCCTGCGCGCCCGCCACCTCGTCCTCGGCACCGGCACCCCGCCGCACATCCCGGCGGCGTGCGAGGGCCTCGGCGGCGACTTCCTGCACAACTCCCGCTACCTGGAGCACAAGGAGGAGCTGCAGAAGAAGAACTCCCTGACGATCGTCGGCAGCGGCCAGAGCGCCGCGGAGATCTACTACGACCTGCTCGCCGACATGGACACCCACGGCTACCGCCTCAACTGGGTGACCCGCTCCCCGCGCTTCTTCCCGCTGGAGTACACGAAGCTGACCCTGGAGATGACCTCTCCGGAGTACATCGACTACTTCCACGCGCTGCCCGAGGACACCCGCTACCGCCTGGAGAGCCAGCAGAAAAGCCTGTTCAAGGGCATCGACGGGGAACTGATCGACGCCATCTTCGACCTGCTCTACCAGAAGAACCTGGACGGGCCCGTGCCCACCCGGCTGCTCACCAACTCCAGTCTGCGGCACGCCCGTCACACAGGCGGCGTCTACACCCTCGGCCTGCGTCAGGAGGAGCAGGGCAAGGACTTCGAGATGACGACCGAGGGCCTGATCCTCGCCACCGGCTACCGGTACGCCGTCCCCGCCTTCCTTGAGCCGCTGCGCGAGCACCTGCGCTTCGACGGCCGCGGCCGCTTCGACGTGGCCCGCAACTACTCCGTGGACGCGAGCGGCCGGGGCGTCTTCCTGCAGAACGCCGCCGTACACACCCACTCCATGACCAGCCCCGACCTCGGCATGGGCCCCTACCGCAACGCGTACATCATCCGTGAGCTGCTCGGCCGCGAGGTCTACCCGGTCGAGAAGTCCATCGCCTTCCAGGAGTTCGCCGTATGAGCTGGATGAAAGGGACGGGCAGGACGAGCGGGGTGAGCGGCATGAGACGCCGGCCGAGCCTGGACCGCGGTGTAGGCACCCTCACCATGCGCCCCCTCGACCCGTTCGAGGACGCCGAGCTGGTGCACTCCTGGGTCACCCACCCCAAGGCGGCCTTCTGGCTGCTCCAGGGCGCGAAGCTGCACGACATCGAGCGCGAGTACATGGCCGTCGCGGCCTCCGAGCACCACGACGCGTTCGTCGGCCTGCACGACGGGGAGCCCGCGTTCCTGATGGAGCGCTACGACCCCCGGTACATCGAGCTGGTCGGCCTGTACGAGCCCGAGCCCGGTGACGTCGGCATGCACTTCCTGGTCGCCCCCACCGACCGGCCGGTGCACGGCTTCACCCGCGCCGTCATCTCCACGGTGATGGAGCACCTGTTCGCCGACCCGCGCACCCATCGCGTCGTCGTCGAGCCCGACGTCACCAACACGGCCGTGCACCGCCTCAACGAGGAGGTCGGCTTCGTGCCGGAGCGCGAGATCGACAAGCCGGAGAAGCGGGCCCTGCTCAGCTTCTGCACCCGCGAGAGCTACGAGGCGGCCGTGGTGCGCCACGCCGTGGCAGCACGCCCCACCGCAGTTTCTGGAGCACGGACATGACCCTGACGCCCACCGCACCCCGCACCCGCCTGTCCCCCCAGGCCGAGGCCGTGGACCATCTGAACCCCGAGCGCTGGGCGGAGGCCAACCGGCTCCTCATCCGCAAGGCCCTCGCCGAGTTCGCGCACGAGCGGCTGCTCACGCCGGAGGACCTCGGCGCGGGCCGGTACGTCGTGCGCAGCGACGACGGCCTGACCCGCTACCGCTTCGCCGCCCGCGTCTTCGCCCTCGACCACTGGGCCGTCGACGCCGCCTCGATCACCCGCCACCGCGACGGCACCGAACTCCCCCTGAACGCCCTGGAGTTCTTCACCGAGCTGCGCACCTCCCTCGGTCTGAGCGACAAGGTCCTGCCGGTGTACCTGGAGGAGATCTCCTCCACCCTCTCCGGCACCTGCTTCAAACTCGCCAAGCCCCACGTCTCCGCAGCCGACCTCGCCACCGCCGGGTTCCAGGAGATCGAGACCGGCATGACCGAGGGCCACCCCTGCTTCGTCGCCAACAACGGACGGCTCGGCTTCGGCGTGCACGAGTACCTCTCGTACGCCCCCGAGACCGCGAGCCCCGTCCGGCTGATCTGGCTGGCGGCGCGGCGCGACCGGGCCGCGTTCACCGCGGGTGAGGGCCTGGAGTACGAGTCGTTCCTCCGCGCCGAGCTGGGCAGGGAGACCCTGGACCGGTTCGACGCGGTGCTGCGCGCCCAGGACCTCGACCCGGCCGACTACCTGCTCATCCCGGCCCACCCCTGGCAGTGGTGGAACAAGCTCTCCGTGACCTTCGCCGCCGAGGTCGCCGACCGGCGTCTGGTGTGCCTGGGCGAGGGCGACGACGAGTATCTGGCCCAGCAGTCGATCCGGACGTTCTTCAACGCCTCCGCCCCGGCAAAGCACTATGTGAAGACGGCCCTGTCCGTCATCAACATGGGCTTCATGCGCGGGCTCTCGGCCGCGTACATGAAGGCGACCCCGGCCATCAACGACTGGCTGTACGGCCTCGTCGCCGCCGACGAGGTCCTGAGGTCCACCGGCCTCGGCATCATCCGCGAGCGCGCCGCCGTCGGCTACCGGCACCTGGAGTACGAGGCCGCGACCGACCGCTACTCGCCGTACCGCAAGATGCTCGCCGCGCTGTGGCGGGAGAGCCCGGTGTCCGCCCTCGGCGAGGGCGAGCGGCTCGCCACCATGGCGTCGCTCCTGCACACCGACCGCGACGGCGCGTCCTTCGCGGGCGCCCTGATGGACCGCTCGGGCCTGGCACCGGCCGAGTGGCTGCGCCGCTATCTGCGCGCCTATCTGACGCCGCTGCTGCACTGCTTCTACGCCTACGACCTGGTGTTCATGCCGCACGGCGAGAACGTGATCATGGTGTTGAAGGACGGTGTCGTCGACCGGGTCCTGTTCAAGGACATCGCCGAGGAGATCGCCGTGATGGACCCGACGGCGGTCCTTCCGCCCGAGGTCGAGCGGATCCGCGTCGACGTGCCCGAGGACCGCAAACTCCTGTCGATCCTCACGGACGTCTTCGACTGCTTCTTCCGCTTCCTGTCCGCGAGCCTCGTCACCGAGGGCCGTCTCGACGAGGACGTCTTCTGGCGCACGGTCGCCGAGTGCGTCCGCGACTACCAGCACTCCATGCCCGAACTCGCGGACAAGTTCCGGCAGTACGACATGTTCGCGCCCGAGTTCGCGCTGTCCTGCCTGAACCGGCTCCAGCTGCGCGACAACGAGCAGATGCTGGACCTCGCCGACCCGGCGGGCGCCCTCCAGCTGATCGGGACCCTCAAGAACCCGATCGCCTAGACCGGGCAGGGCTCCGCGGACGGTCCCGCGGAGCCCCGCTCAGCCGTTCGTGCCGTGGCTACCGCTCGGCGGGCCAGGGCACCTGCGGCGACTTGTAGTAGTTGATGCCGAGCGCGTCCCAGCGCGGCGCCTGCCCCGCGAGCCGGCCCTTGTACGCGCCCCAGTCGTGCGTGGCCGCGGGCGACCAGCCGAGTTCGGCGATCCCGGGCAGCCGCGGGAACGCCATGTAGTCCAGGTGCGCGGGCGTGGACAGGGTCTCCGTCCACAGCGGCGCCTCGACCCCGAGGACCGAGTCCGCCGGGGCCCCTTGCAGATACGTGCCGGGGTCCCAGTCGTAGGCGCGCTGCACCTCGACATAGCCCGCCCAGGTGAGGCCGAGCGGGGTGTCCTTGTCGTACTTCATGTCGAGGTAGGCGCGGTCGGCCGGGGAGAGCACCAGTTTGGTGCCCTGCTTCGCCGCGTTCACGACCTGGTCGCGCTCGGCCTGGCCGGTGCGGTCGTAGCCCCAGTACTGGACGACGGCGTCCTTGGCGGGCTTGGCCCCGGCCAGCTGGTGCCAGCCCATCACGGTCTTGCCGTACTTGGCGACGACGGGCTGCACCTTGCCCATGAACGTCACGAAGTCCTCGTGGCTGGTGGAGTGCGCCTCGTCGCCGCCGATGTGCACGCTCCCGCCGGGCGTGAGGGCGGCCAGCTCCCGGACCACGTCGTCGACGAACTTGTACGTCACGTCCTTGTTGACGCACAGCGAGCTGAAGCCGACGTTCGTGCCCGTGTAGAGCGGTGGCGCGACGCCGTTGCAGTTCAGTTCGGCGTACGAGGCGAGGGCCGCGTTGGTGTGGCCCGGCATGTCGATCTCCGGGATCACCTGGAGGCCGCGGGACGCCGCGTAGGCCACGATGTCCTTGTACTGGTCCTTGGTGTAGTGGCCGCCGGGTCCGCCGCCGACCTGCGTGGAGCCGCCGTAGGTGGCCAGGCGCGGCCAGGAGTCGATGGCGATGCGCCAGCCCTGGTCGTCGCTCAGGTGCAGGTGCAGCTTGTTCATCTTGTAGAGCGCCAGCTGGTCGATGTAGCGCTTGACGTGCTCGACGGGGAAGAAGTGCCGGGACACGTCCAGCATCGCGCCGCGGTAGGCGTAGCGCGGCATGTCCTTGATGGTGCCGCCCGCGACGCGCCACGGGCCGCGCTGCGGGGTCTTCTTCTCGACGGCGGCGGGCAGTTGCTGGCGCACGGTCTGGACGCCGTGGAGGAGACCGGTCGACGACCAGGAGGTGATGGTGAGGGAGCCGCGCGTGGAGATCACGCGGTAGCCCTCGCCGCCGAGGACCTTGTTCTCCGGCTCGGCGCTGATGCGCAGCCGGATGCCGCCCTTGCCCTCGCGGTCGGTGACGGGGAGCCGGTATCCGGTCGAGGGGCGCAGGATGCCCGCCAAGTACTCGCCGAGGCGGCGCTCGTCGGGGTTTCCGCTGCCGACGCGGATGGGGGTCTTGGCGGTGATCTCGAACCCGGCGCCGCCCGGCTCGACCTTCATCGGCGCGGGCACGATCTGGCCGAGCGGTGTGGGCCCGGCGCGATCCGGGGCCTTGGTGGGGGTGGCCGCCGACGACGACGTACCGGCGGCTGCGATCAGCAGGAGCGAACCGATGACACAGGCAGTTCTGTGGTGCTGTCTCACAAGCGGGTCCCTTCGCCGGGCAACACGGATGTGGCGCAGTCGAACCGTCACCATGCGTACCGCGCACCCCAGACCGGGTCAAGGTGTAGACCACCTGCCCTGGCCTGCGGTGCGAGAATCGGTTCATGGCGGAAATCATCCAGCGCGACGGGACCTGGACCTTCGACGGAGAGACGCTGCGGCTCGTGCCGGGCCGCGACAAAGCCGTCTCGTTGCTGCGAAAGACCCTCGGCGAACTCACCCTTCCCCTGGCGGCGTTGGCGGGCATCGCCTTCGAACAGGGCAAGAAGAACGGCCGGTTGCGGCTGCGGCTGCGCGACGGCGCGGACCCGCTGCTCCAGGCGACGGGCGGCAAGCTCGCCGACGCCTCCGACCCGTACCAGCTGGCCGTGGAGCCGGACCGGTACGGCGTCGCGGAGTACGTGGTCGACGAGGTGCGCAACGCGCTGCTCCTGGAGCAGGTCCCCGCCAAGGGCAGCGAGAGCTATCTGCTGCCGGGCCCCTCGGTGCCGCTGCAGGTCGCCGCGGGCGACGCGACGGTGAGTTTCGACGGGGAGAACGTCCGTCTGGAGTGGAACTGGAAGACGGAGGAGGCCAAGGCGGCCTCCGGCACCCGCTCCATCGCCCTGGCCGACGTGGCCGCCGTGGAGTGGCAGCCCGCCATCGGCCTGGAGAACGGCTATCTGCGGTTCACGGTGAAGAACTCCCCCACCAAGGCCCCGCCGAAGTACGACCCGAACTCGGTGGAGCTGTGGGGCTTCAAGAAGGACCCGCTGATGGCGCTCGTCGCGGCGGCCGTGCAGGCCCGCCTGCCGCACCCGGCCGCGGCCGCGAAGGCGGTGCTCGCCCAGGACGCCCCGGCCGAGGAGACGGCGGCCGGGACCTCCGCCGCCCCGGCCGAGGACGGCCATGACGCGCTCCTTCGGCGCCTGCGGGAGCTGGGCGAGCTGCACCGGAGCGGGATCCTCACGGACGAGGAGTTCGCGACGGCCAAGCAGGCGGTGCTGAAGCGGATGTGACGGGGCTTGGGGGGGGGAGCCCGAGAGGGTTCAGGGCCCTATAAAAGTACGGACCAAGCCGTTCCTGCCCGATATCGGGCAGGATTCTTGCGAAAGCTCCCCTGGTACCCCAGGATCGTCGGGTGCACGAAGAACTTGTCGATCACCTGACGCGCTCCACCCAGCTGCACCGCGGCGAGGCGCTGCGGGTGATCCAGGACGTGCTCGCGTACTTCGACGAGACGACCGAGGCGTTCGTCCGCCGCCGCCACCGTGAGCTCCAGGGTCAGGGCCTGGTGAACACGGAGATCTTCGAGCGGATCGCGGCGGACCTGCGCTATCGCGCGGTCGCGCCGCCCGAGCTCTCGCTCAGACAGCTGCGCCGCATCGTCTACGGCTGACCCCTGTCCACCCCAACCCAAGGGACCCTTATGTGCGGAATCGTCGGATATATCGGCAAGCGTGACGTCGCCCCCCTGCTCCTGGAAGGCCTGCAGCGCCTGGAGTACCGCGGCTACGACTCCGCGGGCGTCGTCATCACCAGCCCGAAGGCCACCGGCCTGAAGATGGTCAAGGCCAAGGGCCGCGTCCGCGACCTGGAGGCCCGCGTCCCCAAGCGCTTCACCGGTACCACCGGCATCGCCCACACCCGCTGGGCCACCCACGGCGCTCCCTCCGACGAGAACGCCCACCCCCACCTGGACGGCGAGAACAAGGTCGCCGTCGTCCACAACGGCATCATCGACAACGCCTCCGACCTGCGCGCCAAGCTGATCGCCGACGGCGTCGAGTTCCGCTCCGAGACCGACACCGAGGTGATCACCCACCTCATCGCCCGCTCCACGGCCGAGAAGCTGGAGGACCGGGTCCGCGAGGCGCTGCGCCACATCGAGGGCACCTACGGCATCGCCGTCCTGCACGCCGACTTCAACGACCGCATCGTGGTCGCCCGCAACGGCTCGCCCGTCGTCCTCGGCATCGGCGAGAAGGAGATGTTCGTCGCCTCCGACGTCGCCGCCCTGGTCTCGCACACCCGCCAGGTCGTCACCCTCGACGACGGCGAGATGGCCACCATCAAGGCCGACGACTACCGCACGTACACCACCGAGGGCTCGCGCACCTCGGCCGAGCCGACCACCGTGGAGTGGGAGGCCGAGTCGTACGACATGGGCGGCCACGACACGTACATGCACAAGGAGATCTTCGAGCAGGCCGACGCCGTGGACCGCGTCCTGCGCGGCCGCATCGACGACCGCTTCTCCACCGTGCACCTCGGCGGCCTGAACCTGGACGCGCACGACGCCCGCAAGGTGCGCCGCGTCAAGATCCTCGGCTGCGGCACCTCGTACCACGCGGGCATGATCGGCGCCCAGATGATCGAGGAGCTGGCCCGCATCCCCGCCGACGCCGAGCCCGCCTCCGAGTTCCGCTACCGCAACGCGGTCGTCGACCCGGACACCCTGTACGTGGCCGTCTCCCAGTCCGGGGAGACCTACGACGTGCTCGCCGCCGTGCAGGAGCTCAAGCGCAAGGGCGCCCGCGTCTTCGGCATCGTCAACGTCGTCGGCTCGGCCATCGCGCGCGAGGCGGACGCGGGCGTGTACGTGCACGCGGGCCCGGAGGTCTGCGTCGTCTCCACCAAGTGCTTCACCAACACCACCGTCGCCTTCGCGCTGCTCGCCCTGCACCTGGGCCGCATCCGCGACCTGTCGGTCTCCGACGGCAAGCGGATCATCGCGGGCCTGCGCGAACTGCCCGCGCAGATCGAGCAGATGCTGGCGCGCGAGGACGAGATCAAGAAGCTGGCGCAGGAGTTCGCCGAGGCCAAGTCGATGCTGTTCATCGGCCGGGTGCGCGGCTATCCGGTGGCGCGCGAGGCCTCCCTGAAGCTCAAGGAGGTCTCCTACATCCACGCCGAGGCCTACCCCGCCTCCGAGTTGAAGCACGGCCCGCTCGCCCTCATCGAGCCCGCCCTGCCGACGGTCGCGATCGTCCCCGACGACGACCTCCTGGAGAAGAACCGCGCGGCCCTGGAGGAGATCAAGGCCCGCAGCGGCAAGATCCTCGCCGTCGCCCACCGGGAGCAGGAGAAGGCCGACCACACGATCGTCGTGCCGAAGAACGAGGACGAGCTGGACCCGATCCTGATGGGCATCCCGCTCCAGCTCCTCGCCTACCACACGGCGTTGGCCCTCGGCCGTGACATCGACAAGCCCAGGAACCTGGCGAAGTCGGTCACCGTGGAGTAACTCTGCCGTCGATCACGGCAGCGACAATTGAGCAACCCCAGCGGCGAGCAACCAGGTCCGCGAGAGCGGCGGCGGTTTAGCCGCAAAGAGCTGAACGGTCCCCTGTGTGTGCCACCAAGCGCACAGGGGACCGTTCCTCGAGGGACCGGGGTCGCCCATTACCCCGGCCCGCGCCTGCTCAGCCGGCGGCCGTCACCCCCCGACCTGCAGGGCATACGCCGCGTGCGTCCGCGGGGAACCGCCGGACGCCGCCGCACGGGCACGGGGCCGTGGTTCTGCCCCAACAAGCGGTATGTACCCTTCACAAGGGAACAAACCACCTCTACGCACGAGTAGATTTATGCGCCGCCGATGGACGGCCGTCACCCCGCGCCCCCTCATCCCACCTGGGACGAAAGGGAGTTGCGAAGCTAGGGGATCACCACGACGGGCCGTTGCGCACGGCGCGCGAGACGGCCCGCGACCGACCCGAAGATGCGCCCCACGATCCCGTGCGTCGAGCCGACGACGATGGCGTCCGCGGAGTACTCCCGGCCGACCTCTTCGAGTTCGTGGCAGATGTCGCCGCCGCGCTCGACCAGGATCCAGGGGACTTCCGACAGATACTCGGCGCAGGCCAGTTCGAGGCCGAGGACCTCGGTGCGGTGGTCCGGGACGTCGACGAAGACCGGGGGCTCGCAGCCCGCCCAGACGGTGGTGGGCAGCCGGTTGGCGACGTGGACGATGATCAGGCCGGAGCCGGATCGGTGTGCCATCCCGATCGCGTAGGCGAGGGCCCGCTCGCTGGATGTCGAGCCGTCGAAGCCGACGACGACACCGTGCCGGAAGGCGGGATCGCAGGAGTGACGTGGTTGTTCCGCCGCTTGGGGGGTCGCGCTCGGATCGGCGACCTGCCGCTTGCGGTCCGCGGGTTCGGAGAATTCGTGACCGGCCATCGGTGTCTCGGCGAAGGAGTCCTCTGTGGGAGGGTCGGCTTTTTCGGGTGCGCGATCTGGGTGCGCGGTAGGGAACAGGGCGGCACAAACAAGTACGAGCAGGTTCGGACGTGTGCGGGTCACCGCAGGTCGGGCACCGTGACGACGCACATCACCGGACGCGTGTCCGGGAATCATCTTCCCAACCCCTTACCCCCAAGGGTACGGCCGCACTCCTCTCCTGCCCAGCTCTCGACGAGCCTCGTCCGGGGCCCCGCGGGGCCCCGCCCGGGCCTGGCCCCGGGGCGCCGTCGCGGGCCCGCACAAGGCCCGCCCAAGGCCTCACCGAGGCCTCACGGCGTTCACCGGAGCATGCATGAGCCCGGCTCGGATGGCAATGGCGGCTGCCCCGTACAGGCGGTTTACGCCCGGTTCGCGCGCGCGGCCCCTTCAGGCCAGTGACCGGCCGGTCGGCCGCGCGTTGAACCCGTGAAACCACTCTTTCGGAGACATCCGCCGCCACCGCCACACCGTGCGAAACCACTGCCGCAGGGAGCACGCCGTGCCAGGACCGTCCACCGCCGCCCCGGTCGCCGCAGCCACCACCCGCCGCCGCGCACCCGAGGGGGCGCGCGAGCGCCGGGCCCCCGGGGTCCCGGCGCCCCGCCCCGCCGGGACCCCGGCGCCCGCCCCGCAGGAGTCGGCGAGCGACGTGGTGCGCTGGGCGGCCTTCTCCTGCGTCCTGGTTCCGGTGGTCCTGGTCGGGTACGGGACCTCGCTGGCCGGCGCGGGCGGGGCGGCCCTGGGGCTCGCCGCCGTGACGGGGGTGTGCCGGGTGCTCCTGCAGCAGTCCGAGCGCGGGGCGGCTCGAGCCCGTGCGCAGCGGGGCGCCGCCACACGCGGACGGCGTCAGCGGCAGGCGCCGGGGGCGCATCGGGGCGGCCGCCGCACGGGGCCGGACGCGCCGGTGGACTGACTGATTCCCACGCACTCCCCCGAACGTTTTCAGCCAACTTCCCGGCCGTCGGCATTCCCTGGCGGAACGGGGGGTCAACCCACGTCTCACCAGGGGTGAAAGGAGCGGGGAAGGCCTCTGCACCCTACGTTGACCGGCCACTGGCACAAGGCGCACTTCCCTGCGCGGCCCACGAGTGCGACGCTTCGTGATCGAATGCTTCACGCCAAGTTGCCATGTCGACAATGCGCCGGGTGCTGAACTGGTCACAGCGGCGTCACATGACGCAGTAGATTCGATCTTGACTGTAGTACGGCGGGGGACTGGTGGAGGACCGAGGGGAAACGTGCAGGAGCGACAGGCCCAGAAAGCACGTCAAGAACAGGGAGCCGCGACGACTGAGGGGGGCTTAGCACCATGAGCCACGACTCCACTGCCGTGCAGGAAGCCGCGGCGCGGAAACTCTCCGGGCGGCGACGTCGGGAGATCGTCGCGGTGCTGCTCTTCAGCGGTGGTCCCATTTTCGAGAGTTCCATACCTCTCTCCGTGTTCGGCATTGACCGGCAGGACGCGGGAGTACCTCGATACCGGCTGCTCGTGTGCGCCGGTGAAGAGGGACCGCTGCGCACCACCGGCGGGCTCGAACTGACCGCGCCCCACGGGCTGGAGGCGATCTCGCGGGCAGGCACCGTCGTGGTGCCGGCCTGGCGCTCGATCACATCGCCACCCCCGTTGGAGGCACTCGACGCGCTGCGCCGCGCGCACGAGGAGGGCGCGCGCATCGTAGGACTGTGCACCGGCGCGTTCGTCCTGGCCGCGGCCGGTTTACTGGACGGCCGACCGGCGACGACGCACTGGATGTACGCGCCGACGCTGGCCAAGCGCTACCCGTCCGTGCACGTCGACCCGCGCGAGCTGTTCGTCGACGACGGCGATGTGCTGACGTCGGCCGGCACCGCGGCCGGAATTGATCTCTGTCTGCACATCGTGCGCACCGATCACGGCAATGAGGCGGCGGGCGCGCTCGCCCGCAGGCTGGTCGTGCCACCGCGCCGGGCCGGCGGCCAGGAACGCTATCTGGACCGGTCGCTGCCGGAGGAGATCGGCGCCGACCCGCTCGCCGAGGTCGTCGCCTGGGCGCTCGAACACCTTCACGAGCAGTTCGACGTGGAGACGCTGGCCGCCCGCGCCTATATGAGCAGGCGCACCTTCGACCGGCGGTTCCGCTCGCTGACCGGGAGCGCTCCCCTGCAGTGGCTGATCACTCAGCGGGTGCTGCAGGCACAGCGGCTCCTGGAGACCTCCGACTACTCCGTGGACGAGGTCGCCGGACGCTGCGGCTTCCGCTCGCCGGTCGCGCTGCGCGGCCACTTCCGGCGCCAGCTCGGCTCCTCGCCCGCCGCGTACCGCGCGGCGTACCGGGCGCGGCGGCCACAGAACGAGCGGTCCCTGGAATCGGCGGCAGCAGCGGCATCGGTGCCGGGCGCGCCCTCGGCACCGTCGGCCGCATCCGCGGCCACGGCCGCGGCCGCCGTTTCCGCCGGGCCCTCCGTGGTCGCCACGGACGGGCCAGGGCCGGGTCCCGGCGGGAATCCCGGTCTGACACCGGGCCCCGTGCCGTCCCAGACCCGGCGCACGGCCGCCGCGAGCTCGCTCGGGGCGGCGGCGTCCCTGCCGATGGATCCGGGCAGGCCGCACTCCGACGCGTACGCGCCGGGCCGCACTCCCCTGCCCGGTCAGAGGAGCGCGCCGTAGGGTTGGGCGCATGAACGATCGCATGGTGTGGATCGACTGCGAGATGACCGGGCTCTCGCTGACGGATGACGCACTTATCGAGGTGGCCGCACTGGTCACCGACTCGGAACTGAACGTGCTCGGCGAAGGTGTGGACATCGTGATCCGCCCGCCGGACGCGGCCCTGGAGACCATGCCCGAGGTGGTGCGGCAGATGCACACCACCTCGGGGCTCCTCGACGAGCTGGCCGGCGGCACCACGCTGGCCGACGCCGAGGAGCAGGTCCTCGCCTACATCCGGCAGCACGTGAAGGAGCCCCGCAAGGCCCCGCTGTGCGGCAACTCGGTCGGCACGGACCGCGGCTTCCTGCTGCGGGACATGCCGACCCTGGAGGACTTCCTGCACTACCGCATCGTGGACGTCTCCTCCATCAAGGAGCTGGCCCGGCGCTGGTACCCGCGGGCGTACTTCAACAGCCCGGACAAGAACGGCAACCACCGCGCCCTCGCCGACATCCGCGAGTCCATCGCGGAGCTGCGCTACTACCGCGAGGCGATCTTCGTCCCACAGCCCGGGCCCGACTCCGACACCGCCAAGTCGATCGCCGCGAAGCACGTCCTGCCTGCGGATTAGCCCTCCGCGGCACCCCGTGTACGGGGTCCGTAAAAGGCGTGCGCGAGCACCCCTTCGGACCCTGTACACTTTTTCTCGGCCGGTCGGAAGAACGACAAAGACCGGCCCGTGGTGGGTGTAGCTCAGTTGGTAGAGCACCTGGTTGTGGTCCAGGTGGCCGCGGGTTCAAGTCCCGTCACTCACCCTGAAGGATCGGCCCCTGACCCGGGATAACGGGTCAGGGGCCGATTTGTTTCCAGCTCTCGCGCGACAAGGCCTAGGGCGACGCATACCGCGTCACATCAGTGATCCGGCAGACGACCTTCCCTGACGCCTCACGAACCCCGATCGCGGACTCGTTCGCCACCTGATCCGGCGCCAGGTTGCTCGCGACAGCGACCCCCTCGGCGATACGTACGCCGTCGGCGCCGACGAACTCCACCTCGACCGTGTAGTCGAACGTCTTCGAGCTGTGGTTGGTGATACGCAATTCAGCGGTGGGCCAGCGGGTGCTCGGCTCCACTGAGCACTTGGTGAGCCGCGCGTCGGCACGCGCGTCCGGCTCCGACGGGGCGGTCTGCTCCTGGGAAGGGTCCCGGCCGGGAGGCGCCTCCTCGCCACCGCCACCGATGCGCGCCAGCGCCACCAGGATCGCCACCAGGACGACAGCGATCAGGGCCACGTACAGAAACACCCGCCCGAGCCGCTTCCCCCTCGGCGGAGGACGCTGTCCCCGGGACGGCCCGCTCAGTGGCCCACTCGGCGGCCCAGCCGGTGGCCGCCCCCACCCACTCGGCGGTGATGCGGCAGAAGGCCGCTGACCAGACATGGCGCCCCCAGGTGGCGCGCGGGGCTAGTACCTCAAGCATCTCTCCGCAAGGTGAAAGGCGCATGTCAGGCCGCGCCTCCCCGACCGCGCACGGACGGAGCCGGGCCCCTCAGGACGAAGCCCTGCACACCAGCTCAGTCGGCAGCACGATCTGCTGGCGTGTGAGGCGGCGGGTCCCCGCCGGGCGGGTGTCGGCGATTTCTGCCAGGAGGACGTTCGTCATCGTGCGGCCCATCTCGGTGATGGGCTGGCGGACGCTGGTCAGGGGTGGGTCCATGTGGCGGGCGATGGCCGAGTCGTCGAAGCCGACCAGGGCCACGTCGTCCGGTATGCGGCGGCCGGCGTCGCGGAGGATCTGGCGGGCGCCCGCGGCCATGACGTCCGAGCCGGCGAAGACCGCGTCCAGGTCGGGGCGGCGGGCAAGGAGCTCCGTCATGGCGCGGCGGCCGCCGTCCTCGGTGAAGTCGCCGCGGGCTATCAGTGCCTCGTCGACGGGGTGGCCCGCCTCCGTGAGGGCGTCGCGGTAGCCGTCGAGGCGGCGCTGGGCGCCGTACACGTCCAGGCGCCCCGTGATCGTGGCTATCGTGCGGCGGCCCCGGTCGAGCAGGTGGCCGACGGCCGCGCGGGCGCCCGCGAAGTTGTCGGAGTCCACCGAGGCCAGCGGCTCGTCGGCCGAGCGGCGGCCGCTGATCACGGCGGGGATGTCGAGCTGCTGGAGGAGGTCGGGCAGGGGGTCGTCGGCGTGGACCGAGACCAGGAGGACGCCGTCCACGCGGTGCGCGGACAAGTACTGGGCGAGGCTGCGGCGCTCCCGGTCGCCGCCCGCGAAGGTCAGCAGGAGCTGCATGTCCGTGTCCGCGAGCGCCGTGCCGACGCCGTGGATGATGTCCGAGAAGTACGGCTCGGCGAAGAACCGGGACTCCGGCTCGGGGACGACCACCGCGATCGAGTCGGTGCGGTTCGCGGCGAGCGCGCGCGCCGCCGTGTTCGGGACATAGCCCAGCTCCGCGACCGCCTCCTCGACGGCGGCCCGCGTCTGCTCGCTCACCCGGGGCGACCCGTTGATCACCCGGGACACCGTGCCGCGCCCGACCCCCGCCCGCGCGGCGACCTCCTCCAGCGTGGGCCGTGCCCCGCCGCGCCCCCTGGGCTGACCGCTCCCCATCAGTGCCTCCCCACGACGCGAATCTAACAGCAGGGCCACGACCACCAGCGACGGCGCCGACAGCCCGCAACTCCCGGCGTCCGGTG
The DNA here is from genome assembly GCF_042677545.1 of Streptomyces sp. NPDC127108. Taxonomy (NCBI): domain Bacteria; kingdom Bacillati; phylum Actinomycetota; class Actinomycetes; order Kitasatosporales; family Streptomycetaceae; genus Streptomyces; species Streptomyces sp. NPDC127108. The sequence goes on from NZ_JBHXTE010000008.1 coordinate 67,717, forward strand.
CCTTGACACCCCCCGGGCGAGCCGCGACCCTTCAAGGCATCACACATGGGAGCGCTCCCACTCTACCCGGCTCTTACATGACCCGCACGTCCCGTCCGAGCCAATTCCCACCAACTCACTCATTTCATACGAGAGTTGACCGGCTGTCGGTACGTCTGGGACCAGGAGGACGCAATGCGCTACAGGACTCGAACGTCCCGCACGGCCGTGGTCCTCGCGGCCGCCACCGCTCTCGCCGCCGGACTGCTCGCCGGCTGCGCGGAGGACTCCGACGAGCCCGGCGGTTCCTCGGGGGGCGGCGGGGACGGCGGGGGCGGGAAGGGCAAGACGACCCTGACCGTCGGGGTGTTCGGTGCCTTCGGCCTGCAGGAGGCCGGTCTCTACGAGGAGTACGAGGAGCTCAACCCGGACATCAACATCAAGCAGAACTCCGTACAGCGCAACGAGAACTACTGGCCCGCCCTGCTCACCCACCTCAGCAGCGGCAGCGGCCTCTCCGACGTCCAGGCCGTCGAGGTCGGCAACATCGCCGAGCTGACCGGCACGCACTCGGCCAAGCTGGTGGACCTCGGCAAGACCTCCGGTGTCGACAAGAACGCCTACCTCGACTGGAAGTGGCAGCAGGGCACCACCGACGACGGCAAGACCATCGCCCTCGGCACCGACATCGGCCCGACCGGCATCTGCTACCGCAAGGACCTCTTCAAGAAGGCCGGGCTGCCGACGGACCGCGAAGCGGTCGGCAAGCTGTGGGCGGGCGACTGGAACAAGTACCTGGAAGCGGGCAAGCGGTTCAAGAAGAAGGCGCCCGAGGGCACCGCCTTCGTCGACGGCGCCACGGGTGTGATGGCCGCCGTGCACGGCTCCGGCAAGGAGAAGTTCTACGACGCCGAGGGCGATCTTGTGTACAAGGACAGCGCGGGCGTCAAGGAGGGCTGGGACCTCGCGGCCGAGTTCGCCGAGTCCGGGCTCACCGCCAAGCTCCAGCAGTTCCAGCCCAGTTGGGACCAGGCCTTCTCCAACGCCTCCTTCGCCACCGTGACCTGCCCGCCCTGGATGCTCGGCTACATCAAGGACAAGGCGGGCGACAAGGGCAAGGACCAGTGGGACGTCGCCGCCGCGCCGAAGCCCAGCAACTGGGGCGGCTCCTTCCTGACCGTGCCCGAGGCGGGCAAGAACAAGGAGGAGGCCGCCAAGCTCGTCGCCTGGCTGACCGCCCCGAAGCAGCAGGCCAAGCTGTTCGACAAGCGGGCCAGCTTCCCGAGCGCCGAGGCCGCGTACGGACTGCCCGAGGTGAAGGACGCCAAGAACCCCTACTTCGGCGACGCCCCGGTCGGACAGATCTTCGCCAAGGCCGCCGAGGGCGTGCCGGTCCAGCCCATCGGCCCCAAGGACGGGATCATCTCCCAGTACCTGGCCGACACCGGGATGCTCGGCGTCGACCAGAAGGGCACGTCTCCCGACAAGGCCTGGGACAGGGCAGTGAAGACGATCGACAACGCACTGGACCAGTGATCATCCGGTGACCGACATCCCGAGCGACACCCGTACCGCCGCGCCCTCCACGGGGGAGGAGGGCGCGGCGCCCCGCGCGCGGGCCGGGGCACCGCTCGCCGACCCGGCCGCCGAGCGCCGCCGGGCCCGGCGCAGCCGCCGCTACCGCTGGGACATGAAGTGGAGTCCCTACGCCCTCATCGCGCCGTTCTTCCTCTTCTTCATCGCCTTCGGGCTGTTCCCGCTGCTCTACACGGGGTGGGCCTCGCTGCACCGGGTGGAGCTGGGGACGCCCACGGACATGGAGTGGGTGGGGCTGCGCAACTTCTCGCGGCTCCTCGATGACGAGTTCTTCTGGAACGCGCTGCGCAACACCTTCACCATCGGCCTCATCTCGACCGTTCCGCAGCTGTTGATGGCCCTCGGCCTCGCCCATCTGCTGCACTACCGGCTGCGCGGCTCGATGTTCTTCCGCATCGCGATCCTCACCCCCTACGCCACCTCCGTGGCCGCGGCCACGCTTGTCTTCGTGCTCATGTTCAGCCGCACCGACCACGGCATGATCAACTGGGCGCTCGGGCTCGTCGGCGTCGACGCCGTGGACTGGCAGAACGGCGACTGGACCGCGCAGTTCGCCGTCTCCTCGATCGTCATCTGGCGGTGGACCGGCTACAACGCGCTGATCTACCTCGCGGCGATGCAGGCCATCCCCAACGATCTGTACGAGTCGGCGGCGCTTGACGGCGCGAGCCGCTGGCAGCAGTTCCGGCACGTCACGATTCCCTCGCTGCGGCCGACGATCCTGTTCACCTGCGTGGTGTCGACGATCGGGGCGACCCAGCTCTTCGGCGAGCCGCTCCTGTTCAGCCAGGGCGCGAGCCCCACCGGCGGCACGGACCACCAGTTCCAGACGCTGGGTCTCTATCTCTACGAACAGGGCTGGTTCAACCAGCACCTGGGCCGGTCCTCGGCGATCGCCTGGACCATGTTCCTCATCCTCGTCCTGATCGGCCTGCTCAACTGGGCGATCAGCCGCTGGATCCGCAGAAGCGCGTGAGGGGATGACATGGCAAGCCTCAAGAAACGCGGCGCCGGGCGCCAACTGCACGGCGGCAAGCTGGCCTACGCCGTACTGATCCTGTTCACCATCGGCTCCCTCTTCCCCCTGGTGTGGACCGCGATCGCCGCGTCCCGCAACAACACGCGGCTCGCCCAGACGCCCCCGCCCTTCTGGTTCGGCGGGAACCTCTTCAAGAACCTGGAGATCGCCTGGACCGACGCCAACATGGGCACGGCCCTGCTCAACACCCTGGTGGTGGCGGGCACCATCACCGTGGGCACCGTGCTCTTCTCCACCCTCGCGGGCTTCGCCTTCGCCAAGCTGCGGTTCCGCTTCCGGGGGCTCCTGCTGCTTCTCGTGATCGGCACGATGATGGTGCCGCCGCAGCTGAGTGTCGTACCGCTGTTCATGATGGTGGCGGAGTTCGGCTGGACCGATCAACTGCAGTCGGTGATCCTGCCGACGCTGGTGAGCGCCTTCGGGGTGTTCTTCATGCGGCAGTACCTCATCGAGGCGCTGCCCACCGAGGTGATCGAGGCCGCCCGCGTCGACGGCGCCAGCAGTCTGCGGCTGATCTGGCACGTGGTGTTCCCCGCGGCCCGGCCCGCGATGGCCGTCCTCGGCATGCTGACCTTCGTCATGGCCTGGAACGACTTCTTCTGGCCCATCATCGCGCTGACCCAGGGCGGCGAGCCGACCGTGCAGGTGGCCCTCGCCGGGCTCGGCCGAGGCCAGATCCCCGACCAGTCCGTGATCATGGCGGGCGCGCTGCTCGGGACGCTGCCGCTGCTCATCGCCTTCGTCCTGTTCGGCAAGCAGATCGTGGGCGGCATCATGCAGGGCGCCGTCAAGGGCTGACCGCCACGTCCCGTGTGCCCCACCCCCACCCGTCCTTTCCGTACGACCCATGGGAGCGCTTCCATGCCCGATGTGAAGTCCGACGCCGAGTCCCGCGACGGCCTGCGGTTCCCGCCCTCCTTTCTGTGGGGCGCCGCCACCGCCGCGTACCAGATCGAGGGGGCGGTGCGGGAGGACGGCAGGACGCCGTCGATCTGGGACACCTTCAGTCATACGCCGGGCAAGGTGCTCGGCGGTGACACCGGGGACGTGGCCTGCGACCACTTCCACCGGTGGCGCGACGACGTGCGGCTGATGGCCGACCTCGGGATCGGCGCGTACCGCTTCTCCGTGTCCTGGCCGCGGGTGCAGCCCACCGGGCGCGGGCCCGCCGTGCAGCGCGGCCTCGACTTCTACCGCGCGCTCGTCGACGAACTGCTCGCCCACGGCATCACCCCGATGGTCACGCTCTACCACTGGGACCTGCCCCAGGACCTGGAGTCGGCCTTCCCCAGCGGCTCCCCGGCGGGCGGCGGCTGGCCGGAGCGAGACACCGCCTACCGCTTCGAGGAGTACGCCGGCATCGTCGCCGGGGCCCTCGGTGACCGCGTGGAGCTGTGGTCGACCCTCAACGAGCCCTGGTGCAGCGCGTTCCTCGGCTATGGTTCGGGCGTGCACGCGCCCGGTCGCACCGACCCCGAGGCCGCCCTGCGCGCGGCGCATCACCTCAACCTCGCCCACGGCCTCGGCGCCCGGGCGCTGCGCGCGGCACTGCCGACCCGCGCCCGGGTCGGCGTCTGCCTCAACCCGAGCGCCGTGCGCCCCCTGACCTCGTCCGCCGCGGATCTCGACGCGCGGCGCCGCATCGACGCGCTCGCCAACCGCGTCTTCACCGGGCCGATGCTCCGCGGGACGTACGACGACGATCTGCTCGCCGACACCGCGCGGATCACGGACTGGTCCTTCGTGCGCGACCGCGACCTGGCCACCGCCCGGCAGCCGCTGGACTTCCTCGGCATCAACTACTACTCCCCCGCTGTCGTGTCGGCCGCCCCGCCCGCAGCCGGACCGCGCCTCGACGGGCACGGCGCCGCCGACCACTCCCCCTGGCCGGGCGCCGACTCCGTCTCCTTCCACCGGGCGCCCGGTGAACTCACCGCCATGGACTGGCCGGTGGACCCCACCGGCCTGAAGGACCTTCTCCTTGAGTACACCGCTCAGGCCCCCGGGGTTCCCCTTTTCGTGACGGAGAACGGCGCGGCCTACGACGACAAGCCGGGCGCGGGCGGCCAGGTCCACGACCCCGACCGGATCCGCTATCTGCACGGCCACCTCGCCGCCCTGCACGAGGCGATCCTCGCGGGTGCCGACGTACGCGGCTATTTCCTCTGGTCGCTCATGGACAACTTCGAGTGGGCGTACGGCTACAGCAAGCGGTTCGGGGCGGTGTACGTCGACTACGAGACGCAGGCGCGGACGCCGAAGTCGAGCGCGCACTGGTACGGGAAGGTCGCGGCGAGCGGGGAGCTGCGCGCGGCCGATGAGTAAAGCGGAGTGAGAAGGGTGCGCCCCGGCCGGGTGGGGGGAAGGTGCCGGCCGGGGCGCGTGTGGGGGGATGCAGTGGCTACTTGTACGCGGCGAACGCCTTCGTGAACGCCAGCGGGTCCTGCGCGATCGACGAGCACGTCGGCTGGACGGAGTTGTTGCCGCCCGCGCAGGCCTTGTCGCGGGTCGAGGACCACATCGACAGCCAGCCGATGCCCTTGTCCTTGGCGAACTTCACCAGCTGGGTGGCGTCGTCGACCTTGAAGATCTCCGTGGTGACGTCGTTGACGCCGATCATCGGAGTGACCGCGACGGTCTTCCAGGCCCGCGCGTCCGACAGGCCGAGCACGCCCTTGATCTGCGCCTGCGTGGCGGTCGCCGCCTGGGTGGCGTACGTGCCCATGTCGTCGCTGTAGGCCGGTCCGTAGTCCATGGCCATGATGTTCACGGCGGAGATCTTCACGCCGTTCTTCTTCGCGTCGGCGAGCAGGTCGACGCCGGGCTGGGTCAGCCCCTCGGGCATCACGGGCAGCGTGAAGGAGACGTCGAGCCCCGGGTGGTCCTTCTGGAGGGCCGCGATGGCCTGCGCGCGGCGGGAGTTGGCGGCGGTGTCCGGCAGGGCCGCGCCCTCGATGTCGAAGTCGACCTTGGTCAGCTTGTACGTGTCGATGACCTTGCCGTAGGCCTTGGCGAGGGCGCCCGCGCTGTCGCAGCGCAGGCCGAGTTCGGAGCCGGCCGCGCCGCCGAAGGACACGCGGACGTCGCCGCCCTTGGCGCGCAGGTCGCCGATCTGGGCGGCCACCTTGTCGTCGCCGAGCGCGGTGCTGCCGCCCCACAGGGGTTCGCAGCCGCCGCCCGAGGTGACGAAGGCCAGGTTGAACTCCTTCACGCCGGTCTTCGCGGCGGTGCCGAGGAGGTCGTAGGCGGGGGCGAGGGAGGTGTCCACGAAGGGGGCGAACTTGGCGGCGCCCTTGCTGCCGGTTCCCTCGCCCGGGGTGGAGGTCGGGGTGGGCTTGGCGGTCGGCTTGGCGGTCGGCTTCGCGGTCGGCTTGGTCGGCTTCGCGGTGGGCCTGCCCGTGGGCTTCGCGGTCGGCTTCGCGGTGGGCTTTCCGGTGGGGCGGCCGCTCGGCGCGGGCGTGGCGTCGGCGTCCGCCGCGCACTTGGCGTCGTTGATCAGGCACTTGACCGGATCGGCCGCGCCGTTCACGACGAAGCCGACCGTCACCGACTCGCCGGGCGCAAGCTCCTTGTCCCACTTGGGCGGAGTGACGGTGACGCGGCGCCCCTCGACCTTGTGCTCGGCGTTCCACAGCGAGCCGAGCTTCGCGCCCGCGGGCAGGTCGAACTCCAGGGTCCAGTCGGACTGGGCCTTGTCGGTGCCGTTCTTGACGACGTACTGCGCGGTGTAACCCCCCGACCAGTCGCTGGTCTTGGTGTACGCGGCGCCGACGGAGGCCGCCTGGGCCGTACCGGACAGCAGGAAGGCACCGCCACCGACGACGGCCGCCGTGACGACGGCACCTATCGCCTTCTGTCTGCCGGTGATCCTGCGACGGTGGGTGCTCATGGGGCCTGCCTCTTCGGGGGTGCGGGGGGTGGGACCGCTCGCACGTTAGCCCCGCCCGAGGCGACAAAAGGGGCTTCCCGGACCGCGATTGGCGATCTTAGGGTTGGCTTAAGAGTGGGATCGGGGTCGGGAAAGGTTCAGTCGACCGACCCGGACCTCGCCCCCTGCTCCGCCCGCACCCGCCTGCGCCGCCGCACGGCCCCCCGCCGTCGCCCCCCGGCCGCGGGCCGACGCGGATCCCGCTGGATCCAGAGGCGCACCTCCGTACCGCCGAGGACCGACCGGCCGATGCGCACATCGCCACCGGTGGACTCCGCGAGCCGACGGACGATGTCGAGGCCGAGGCCGGTGGACCCCGTCGAGCCGCTCGCGGCACCGGAGTTGCCGCGGGCGAGGGCGGCCCCGGGATCGGCGATCCCACCCCCGGCGTCGGAGACGAGCACGATCACCGCGTCCTCGCCGCTGTGCACGTCGACGGCGAAGGCGGCGCCCTCCCGCGTGTGCCGGAAGACGTTGCCGAGGAGGGCGTCCACCGCGGCGACCAGGTCCACCCGGGCCACCGGGATCCACACCGGCTGCTCCACCCCGGCGACCCGCGCCTCGCGCCCCTCGTCCTCGGCGAGCGCCGACCAGAACTCCATCCGTTCGCGGATCACCTCGGCGGCGTCGCACCCGGCGCCGGGCCCGATGTGCACACCGGCGGCCGTCTGCGGCTTCGCGTCCCGCGCCGTACGGATGATGGTGTCGACCTCGCGTTCGAGGCGTTCGACGGCGACGCGGGTCTGCTCGGCGGCGGGTCCTTCGCCCAGCGAGGCGGCGTTGAGGCGGAGCACGGTCAGAGGGGTGCGCAGCCGGTGCGACAGGTCGGCCGCCAGTTCCCGCTCGTTGGCGAGGAGCTGGACGACCTGGTCGGCCATGGAGTTGAACGCCACGGCGGCGAGCCGCAGTTCGGTCGGCCCGTCCTCCGGCACCCGCGCGCCGAGCTTGCCCTCGCCGAGGTCGTGCGCGGCGCCCACGAGCCGCCGGGCGGGCTGGACCATGCGGACGCCGAGGCGGTCGGCGACCGCGACGGACCCGATGATGAGCGCCACGCCGACGCCCGCGAGCACCAGCCACGCCGTGGCCACGCCGTTGCTGACCTCGCTCTCCGGCACGAAGATCTCGACGACGGCGATCCCGCCGGAACTCAGCCCGAAGGGCTGGAGCAGCGCGGAGCCGCCGGGCACGCCCGCGGTCCTGGCCCGCCCCTGCGCCCGTGTCGCGGCCACGTCGCGGGCGGCGGCGCGGCGGTCGCCGATCCTGAGCGGCGGCTGCTCGCCGATGGCCGGTACGTACACGGCCATCCGTCCGTCGCCGCCCGCCTCGGAGGTGGCGACGGCCCGGGTGAGCTGGGCGCGGTCGGTGGTGATGGAGAGGGTCGGGCCCATGCCCGCGGCGTGCCGTTCGGCGGCCGAGAAGGCGCGGTCGCGGGCCATCTCCTGGATGACGAGGCCCAGCGGGACGGCGAACGCGGCCACGACCATCGTGGTGACGGCCAGACACACCCGCACGAGCGCCCACCTCACGGCGCGGCTCCGGCCCGCCGGGCGCGGGTCACAGCGGTGGCTCCAGCTTCACGCCGACGCCCCGCAGGGTGTGCAGATAGCGGGGGTTGGCGGCGGTTTCGCCAAGTTTCCTGCGCAGCCAGGACAGATGGACGTCGATGGTCTGGTCGTCGCCGTAGCTCTGCTGCCAGACCTCGGCGAGGAGTTCCTTGCGCGGTACGACGACACCGGGCCGCCCGGCGAGGAAGGCGAGCAGGTCGAACTCGCGCCGGGTCAGGTCGAGCCGGGCGCCGTCCAACTGGGCCTGGCGGCGCAGCGGGTCGACGGTGAGGCCGCCGACCTGGAGCACGGGCCGGGGAGACCCGTCGCCGTTGCCGGATCCGGAGCCGCGCGAGCGACGCAGCACGGCGGCCATGCGCGCGGACAGGTGCTCGACGGAGAACGGCTTGGTCAGATAGTCGTCGGCGCCGTCGTTGAGGAGCCGCACGATCTCCGCCTCGTCGTCGCGCGCGGTCGCGATGATCACGGGTACGTCGGTGATGCCGCGCAGCATCTTCAGCGCCTCGGCCCCGTCGAGGTCGGGCAGCCCGAGGTCCAGGATGACCAGGTCGAACCGGAAATGGGCGACCTCGCGCAGCGCCTCCAGGGCGGTGCCGACGCTCCGTACCGTGTGGGAGGCGTCGGTGAGATGCCGGATGAGGGCCGAGCGTACGAACTGGTCGTCCTCGACGACGAGCACACTTGCCATGGGCCGCACCGTACGCCATTGGGGGGACGCGGGTGCCGGGCGGGACTTTTGGCCCGGACTTGGGTCCGATGTCCGGTGCCGGGCCAGGTGCCGGACGTAAGCGGAAGCCTCAACTCCTGGTCCTCGGCACGGTTTGTGGTGCACTATGGCCCGCGATGCACAGAGGTCTCGTACACGCGATCGCGTGGTCGCTCGCCACGGGCGCGGCGGTCACGCTGTCGTGGTGGGGCGTGCGCACGGTGATGGCGGGCACGGCGTACGACCCGCCGCGCGCGCTGCCCCTCGTGTCCGGCGACCGGTCGGCCCTGCCGCAGTCGTCGTCCACGCACCGCCCGGAGCCGACCGTGGGACCGCCGACGAAGTCCGGCGAGCCGTCCGGGTCCGAGCGCCCCCGCCCGACGAAGACCCCGAAGCCGACGAAGAGCCCGCAGCGCCCCACCCCGGACCACCCGGGCCCCCGCACGTCGCCGTCCCCGTCCGGCAGCGTCAAGGGCTACAACACCGAGGGCGGCCGCGTCGTCCTCGACCTGGGCAGGGCATCCGCGACGCTCGTGTCGGCGGCACCGGCGGCGGGCTGGTCGATGCAGGTGTGGAAGGCCCCGACGTGGATCCGCGTGGAGTACACATCGGGCGCGGACCGCGTCTCGGTGTTCTGCACGTGGCACGACCACGCGCCGCGGGTGGACATCAACACGTACTGAGCCCGACGGCTCGGGGAACCCCGACGGCTAACGGAACACGGACGACGGCGGCGCGGGCGACGCCACGGCGCTCGCGTCCGTCACGGCCGTCGCGCCGCCGCTGAAGGCGCCGAGCGCGGGCCCGTGTTCGACGCGGGCCGGGTGCGGGTCCCCGGCGCTGCGGCGGGTGAGTTCGGCGACGGGCAGGGGCTGCCCGGCGCCGAGGAGCACGGCGTTGCCGAAGCGTCTGCCGCGCAGGACCGCGGGGTCGGCGACTAGGGCGAGTTCGGGGAAGACGGTGGCGGCGGTGGCGAGTTGGCCGCGCAGATAGGCGAGGGGCGGGCCGTCGGCGAGGTTGGCGGCGTACCAGCCGGTGGGTTTCAGGGCCCTGCGGACGTCGCCGAGGAATTCCGCGGTGGTGAGGTGGGCGGGGGTCCGGGCGCCGCTGAACACGTCGGCTATGACGAGGTCGGCCCAGCCGTCGGGGGTCTTGGCGAGCCCTTCGCGGGCGTCGGTGCCGCGTATGCGTATGCGGGCGCCGGGGTCGAGGGGCAGGGCGCGGCGGACGAGTTGGACGAGGGCGGTGTCGCGCTCGACGACCTGCTGGGTGGAGCGGGGCCGGGTCGCGGCGACGTACCGGGCGAGGGTGAGGGCGCCGCCGCCGAGGTGCAGCACGTGCACGGGCCGTCCGGGCGGGGCGACGAGGTCGACGATGTGACCGATCCGGCGCTGGTACTCGAACCCGAGGTGGGCGGGATCGTCGAGGTCGACGTGCGACTGCGGCGCGCCGTCGACGAGCAGGGTCCATCCCCGGGGCCGCTCCCGGTCGGGCATCAGCTCGGCAAGCCCTCCGTCGACTTCCTCAACGAGTGCTTCCCGCGCCGACCGTCCCCGCCGATTCCGTGCCACACCCCCATTATCAACGCTGAACCGAACACCCGCCCGATATCAGCCCGTCCGGCGCTTGAGGACGAGCCGCGAAGCGGCAAGAAAGCGGGGGCAAGGGGCGCAGCCCCCTATAGCCACGCCGCACCCTCAACGGCAGTTGTCCGCGGCTTCGATCATGCGCGCGGCCTCGCCCAGCGCGGCGCGCAGCACGGCGGGGTCGGTCACGGGATCGGTGTCCCCGGGCGGCACCAGCCACCCGGTCCCGGCGACGGGCGGCGCGGGCACCGGGTCGGGGTCCCTGGCCAGGGCGACGTCACGGCCGAAGGTCTGGGTGCAGGCGCTGCCGGGGAGGTCCCAGCCGTCCGCGGTGCCGGGCGGCACGAGAAATCCGAGGGTGTCGCACCCACCGTCGTGCAGTACGGGCCCCACGGCCTCCGCACCGGCCCCCCGGCGCAGAATGTCGACGGCCTCAAGACCCTGGCGCGCGGGCACGGTCACGAGGTCGCACTCCTCGTGGCCGTCGGGGTCCTCGTAACCGTCGAGGCCGTCGCAGCCGGGCCCCGCGCTGCGGTCCTGGCTCGGCCGGTGCCGTGCCGTCGTCAACGCGCCCCCGGGTTCGCTGTTCTCCATGCCGAATTCCAACAAGGGAACCTCCTCGCCAGGGCGGGAGCGGCGTCGCTCCCTCTCCACATGGTCCAACGCGCCAAGGCGTCAACGGCTACGGCGCCACGCCGCCGCAAAGGATGGCAGTTCATGGCAGATCACGGGTGAGATATCCGGTTTGTAGCCAAACTCCGCGTGGTGGCCGGTTCACAGCCGGTACGTTCTTGCTCCGCCGGAACGAGCCCGCACCGTTCGGCTCTGGTCGGCGTACCGGCCGACGGCGCGGGATGGCGTGCCACGGTCCAGCACGGTCTCCAGCGAGAGGATCCGGCATGGCGTCGTCGTCATCGGCATCGTCACCTCCGCCTCCGCGCCCGAACGTCGCCTTCCGGCAGTTGCGCGGGCAACGCTCACCGGGCGAGTTCGCGGCCGCGGTACGGCGGGCCGCGCGCGAGATCGGCGAGCGGGTCAGCTGTGACGCGCGGTACGTCGGCCGCGTGGAGGCGGGCGAGATCCGCTGCCCCAACTACGCGTACGAACGGGTGTTCCTGCACATGTTCCCCGGCCGGACGCTGACGGACCTGGGCTTCGCGCCGCGCGCGGCCGTCCGGGGCCGGGGGGCGCGGGCCGCCGGGGACGCACGCGGGGCGGCCACCGACTGCCCGCATGACGGCCACGACCCGAGGTACCCGCGTGCCAGTGACAGCGACAACACCTTCAGCACCGAGGAGAGCGACGTGCGGCGTCGCGCATTCATGACCAGCGGCACGGCCACCGTGGCCGCCGCCTCCCTGGGGGCCGTCGGGCTCCCGACGGGCGCCGCCGAGGCCCGCACCCGTCGGCCGCGCCGGTTCCGCGCGGCGGACGAACACGAGGTGCACGCCGTCGAGGAGGCCGTCCGCGAGATCCGCCTGCTCGACGACCGGCACGGCGCCGACGGCCTCTACCAACGGGCGGCCGCCCCGCTGCGCACCGCCTACGCCCTGCTCGACGCGGGCACCACCCGGCAGTCCGGGCAGGCGGTGGCCGACCGGCTGTACTCGGGGGCGGGCGAGCTCGCCATCTCCGTCGGCTGGCTCGCGCACGACTCGGGCCGCTTCGACGACGCCCGCTCGCACTACGCGGAGGCGCTCGCGACGGCGCGGATGGCCGGGGACCCCGCCCTGGAGGCGCACGCGTTCTGCAACACGGCGTTCCTGGCCCGGGACGCGGGCAGGCCCCGGGAGGCGGTGCGGGCGGCGCAGGCCGCGGCGCGGGCCGCGCGGGGCCTGGACTCGCCCCGGTTCCTCTCGCTGCTCGCGCTGCGCGAGGCGGGCGGCTGGGCCGGGCTCGGCGACCACACCGGCTGCCGCCAGGCGCTCACCCGCGCGCACGCCCTGTTCGACCGGGGCCCGGCCGAGACCGACCCGGAGTGGATGACCTTCTACGGCGCCGCGGAGCTGGCCGGCCTGGAGGCGCAGTGCTGGTCGGCGCTCGGGCAGTGGGAGCGCGCGTCCCGGCACGCCCAGCACGCGGCGGGCGTGGCGGCGGAGCAGACGCCGGAGTTCACGCGGAACATCGCGCTGTACACCGCGGAGCTCGCCGACGACCTGGCCCGCGCGGGCCGCCCGGACGAGGCCGCGGCGGCCGGCCTGCGGGTCCTGGCCCTCCTGGACGAGGTCCAGTCGTCCAGGATCGCGTGCATGCTCGCGACCACCGCCCGGCTGCTGCTGCCGCACCGGCGGGCCGCCGAGGTGACGGGCTTCCTGGAGCAGCACGCGGCACGCGCGCGTGGCTGACGGTTATCCGGCGAGGTGGCCCGTCTCGTTCCAGGACTCCAGGGCGGGCTCTCCGTAGGCCCAGCCCAGGACCGAGAGGGACGTCGGGTTGAGGCGGATGCGGGCCGCGAAGTCGATGTCGTAGCCGAGCCAGCGGGCGCCGATGGCACGGAGGATGTGGCCGTGGGCGAAGACGAGGACGTCCCGGTCGGCCTCGCGGGCCCAGGCGACGACCTCGTCGGCGCGCGCGGACACCTGCGCCAGCGTCTCGCCGTCCGGGACGCCGTCCCGCCAGATGAACCACCCGGGGCGCAGGGCCTGGATGTCGGCGGGCGTCAGTCCGTCGTACGCCCCGTAGTCGAACTCCATCAGCGCGTCCCACTCGGCGGCCCGGTCGCCGAACCCGGCGAGTTCGCACGTCTCCCGCGCGCGGGACAGCGGGCTGGTGCGCACCTCGACCCCGGGGAGGCCGTCGTAGGGCGCCCGGTGCAGCCGCTGCCCCAGGAGCTTCGCGCCGCGCCTGCCCTCTTCGAGGAGCGGGATGTCCGTCCTGCCGGTGTGCTTTCCGGACAGTGACCACTCGGTCTGTCCGTGCCGGGCCAGCAGGATGCGCGGTGCCATGAGGAGCCTTTCTACAAGGACATGCGAGGACAAAAAGGGACAGTCACCTGTCCGTTCCTTCCATCATCACTCACACCGGGAAGGCGCAACCCGGGCGGCGATCTCTGCGTCTTTGAGGCACAGGGGGATGGCTCATCGGCCTTCGCGTACGCCGTAAAGTGACCCAGCGGCCGTACGCCGCGAGAACAGAGCGGGAACAGCGCGAATGAGATGGGGGACCCACCGGATGCCGCAGACCGAGGCAAAGGGCGCCGGCAGCCGCGGCATATCGGAGGGCCTGACGTCCACAGTCCGCCTGCGTTGGTGGACGGAGCTGCCGCTGATCCTCCTGGTGTACGGGGCCTACTCCGCCGGGCGGCTGCTCGCCCGCGGTGACGTCACGACCGCCGTGGGCCACGGCCTGGACATCCTGCGGGTCGAGAAGGCCCTGAACCTGAACCTGGAGCATCCGCTCAACCGGCTCTTCACGGCCCACACCTCCATCGGTGTCCCGGCGGACTTCTGGTACGCCTCGCTGCACTACCTGGTCACACCCCTGGTGCTGATCTGGCTGTTCCGCAGCAAGGCCGTGCACTACGCCGCCGCCCGCACCTGGCTGATGGTGTCCACGCTCATCGGCCTGGTCGGCTTCACGCTGATGCCGACCTGCCCGCCGCGGCTGCTCGAGAAGAGCCAGGGCTTCGTCGACACGATGGCGCAGTACAGCGACTGGGGCTGGTGGGGCGGTCAGGCAAGCGCCCCGCGCGGGCTCGGCGGCATGACCAACCAGTACGCGGCGATGCCCAGCCTGCACGTCGGCTGGTCGCTGTGGTGCGGCGTGATGCTCTGGCGGTACGGCCGCACGCCCCTGGTGAAGGCCATCGCCATCGCCTATCCGCTGCTCACCACGATCGTCGTCATGGGCACCGCCAACCACTACTTCCTCGACGCGGTCGCGGGCGCGGCCGTGATGGGGCTCGGCCTGCTGCTCGTCCGGCCGGTGCAGCGGGGCGCGGCCCGGGTCAAGGACCGGCTGCGGCCGGTCGTCGCGACCGCACTCGCCGCGCGCGCCGCGAGGCGCGCCGAGGCCCCCTCGGACGCCACCGGCGCCCCAGTCGCCACTGACTCCTCGATTGTCAGTGCCGGATGCCAGACTTCGGCGGGTGAGCGAATTCCCCATCAGCGCAAGCTCGGGACCGATCCGGGCGGCAAGTCCGCCGCCAAGCCGGGCGGCAAGCCCCGCGGGAACAAGGGCGCCAGACCCGCGGGCCGCGCCGCGGACACCGGGGACAGCGCTCAGACACCGGCTCGCGGAGCTGCGCGGACCTGACGTACCGCCGCAGTCCCTGGACGCCCGCGCCCTGGCGGCGCTCGCGGCGAACCCGGGCTGCGGGCGGCGCGCGCTCCTGGACGGCGCGGGCGTGCCCAAGGCGGCGCTCGCCGAGGCGCTCGGCTCGCCCTCGGGCTTCGGTCAGTCGCAGTTCGCGTTCATGCGGGGGCACGCCTTCGAGGCGCGCGTGAAGGCCGACGGCGGCACGGAGCTGCTGCGCCTCACGCACGCGTGCCTGGGCGGCGGTCCCGAGCCGGAGCCCGGTGCGGCGAGCGTGCCGGACCTCACGGCGGCGGGGCCCGAGGGCCGCGCGGCGCGCACGGAGCTCGCCCTGGACGAGGCATCGGCCGCCGGGACCTGGACGCTGCTCGACCACCCGATGCTGGCCCTGGACGTCGCGGGCACGCCCGCCTACCTGGAGCCGGACGCCGTGGTCGTCGCGCCCGACGGGACCTGGACGGTCGTCGAGATCAAGTCCTTCCCCATGATCGACGGCTCGGCGGACGCGGCGAAGGTGGGCGCGGCGGCACGCCAGGCCGCGGTGTACGTCCTCGCCCTGGAGGGGGTCGCGCGCCGCCTGGACCCCGCGCCCGAGGTGCGCCACCGCGCGCTCCTCGTCTGCCCCAAGGACTTCTCGAACCTGCCGGCCGCGTCCGCCGTGGACGTCCGCAAGCAGCTCGCCGTCACCCGCCGCCAGCTGTCCCGCCTGACCCGCGTCGAGGACATCGCGGCCACGCTCCCGCCCGGCACGACGTTCGACGTGACGCGGCCCGCCGCCGAGCTCGCCGCCGCGGTCGACGCGGTCCCCGCGACGTACGCCCCCGAGTGCCTGGCCGCCTGCGAGCTGGCCTTCCACTGCCGCGACCGGGCCCGCGCGGCGGGCGAACTGACCTCGCTCGGCCGCTCCCTGCGCGCCGACCTCGGCGCGCTCGCCACCATCGACGAGGCCCTGGCCGCGGCCAGGGGCGAGGCGGGCGACGCCGACGACCCGGCGGTGGCGGCGCTGCGCCGCGCGGGCGCGCTGCGCGCGGAGGCGCTCGCCGGAGGTGTGCGTTGTCCCTGATCGACAACCTGGCCCGGCTCGACGCCGCGACCACCGGCCGCGCCAAGCCCCGGGCCACCGTCCGCCACCGACACCTGTCCCAGCGCCCCCTGGTCTTCGTGCCGCTCATCACCGCCGGTGAGGCGGGCGCCCCGCTCGGCGCCCTGATCGGCACCGAGCGCACGGCCCCCCGACTGCTCACGGTGGCCCAGCCCCGCGACCGCGACCTGCGCTTCGCGTTCCTGTCCCGGCTCGCCGAGATCCTGCTGCCGTACGTCGAGTCGTACGCGGACGACGTCGAGGCCGCCGAGCGCACCGAGACCGACCCGGAGACCGGCAAGCGCGTCAAGGTCGAGGTCGAGCTGTGCGCGGACGCCCCGCAGCTGATCGTGCCGAGCCGTGCGGGCATCGAGTTCGTACGGCTGCTCGGCCGCTCCATGCGGTTCCGGCGGACCGCCGAGCAGGATCCGGACGCGCCGTATCCCGCGCCCCCGCGCGTGCCTCTGCTCGGGCGCTGGCTCACGCACTACGGCGAGCGCTCCCGCGTGCCCGGCTCGTCGCTGCTTCTCGCCATGACCGACCTGCTGTCCCGGCACTGGGCCACCGGCCAGTCCTCCCTGGAGGAACAGCACCTGGGCGCGCTGCTCGCCTGGATCGAGGCGCCCGAGGGGACGTCAGGGGCGGACGCGGCGCTCCGCGCGGAGCTGGCCAGGGACGCCGACGGGCAGCTGCTGTGCCCACCCGCGGGCCCCGCCACGGACCCGGCGTTCGACAACCAGCTCCTCGCCCCGGCCATCGAGCGCCACGACCGGGCCCGCACCGCCCTGGCCGCGGCCGCGGACGGCGTGGAGGCGGACGCGCTGCTCGCCTCGCTCGGTGCCGCCGAGCGCGAGATCGACGCCCTCGTGGCCAGCCGCACCCGGCCCACCTGGGACGCGGTGTGGCGCGGCCTGGACGCGCTGTGCACCCTGCCCGAGGCGCCGAGCACCGTCGACCGGTGGCGCGGCGACCGCTGGTCGTTCACCGGGCACCGCGACCGCGTCGCCGCCGGTGAGCCGCCGCAGCCCCGCGTCGACGACGCGGTCACCGCCGCGAACAAGCTCGCCACCCGCGAGCGCGAGCAGGCCCGCCTCGACGCCCAGGAGGCCCTGGACGACCCCCTGGTCATGGCCGGGCGGCGGCTCGCGGGCGAGGCGTTCGCCGGGGAGGTGACCGAGGTCGTCATGGCGTACAGCGAGGGCCGCTCGCCCCGCCCCCGCCCCCTCGTCACCGTCCGCACCGCCGACCGCCCCCAGCTCGACGAGGGCGTGAAGGCCTACCGCTCCCTCGCGGGCAAACCCCAGTCCTTCCAGTTCGTCACCCACGCCCCCGACGGCGGGCTCGTCCTGCGCCTCCTGGACAAGATGGGCCGCGGCAAGGAGCCCGAGCCGGGTTCCGTGCCGGAGGTGGGCGACCGCCTGTGCTGGACGCTCTTCGAGCACGAGCAGCGGGGCGGGCCGCGCCTGCCCGACCCGGAGGACACCCCGTGGACGCACGGCGGTCCCCCGCAGACGGCGCCCGTCGGTACCGCCCCCGCCGTCGAACGGCCCGACCCCGTGACAGCGGAGGACATCCTGTGAGTCCTGCCCCCCTCGAAGCGAGCACAGCCCCCTTCGACCCCGGGGCGGAAGCCGCCCGTGCCACCGACGCGATCCTGCGCGACACGCTGGACGGCGCGCACCGCGGTGTCGTCGTCGACTCGCCTCCCGGCGCCGGGAAGTCCACCCTCGTGGTCCGCGCCGCCCTCGAACTGGCCGCGGCGGGGCGCCCCCTGATGGTCGTCGCCCAGACCAACGCCCAGGTGGACGACCTCGTCCTGCGCCTGGCCGAGAAGAACCCCGAACTCCCCGTCGGACGGCTCCACAGCAGCGACCCCGACCCGTACGACAAGGCCCTCGACGCCCTGGCGAACGTACGCAAGTCCGCGAAGGCGGGCGACCTCGCCGGGCTCGACGTCGTCGTCTCGACCGCCGCGAAGTGGGGGCACGTCAAGGACGTCGAGCCCTGGCGGCACGCCATCGTCGACGAGGCGTACCAAATGCGGTCCGACGCCCTCCTCGCCGTCGCCGGGCTCTTCGAACGGGCCCTGTTCGTGGGCGACCCGGGGCAGTTGGACCCCTTCGCCATCGCCGAGGCCGAGCAGTGGGCGGGGCTCGCGTACGACCCGTCGGCCAGCGCGGTGACCACGCTCCTCGCCCACAATCCCGGGCTGCCGCAGCACCGGCTGCCCGTGTCGTGGCGCCTGCCCGCGTCGGCCGCGCCGCTGGTCTCCGACGCGTTCTACCCCTTTACGCCCTTCCGCAGCGGCACGGAACACGCCGACCGTGCCCTCCATTTCGCCGTGCCGTCCGACGGCTCGGGCCCCGACCGGGTCATCGACGAAGCCGCCCACTCCGGGTGGGGTCTCCTCGAACTGCCCGCCCGGAACACGCCGCGTACGGACCCCGAGGCGGTGCGGGCCGTCGCCCTCGTGGTGCGGCGACTGCTCGACCGGGGCGGGGCCGCGACCTCCGAGCGGGCGCCCGACCCCGCCCCTCTCACGGCCGACCGGATCGCCGTCGGGACGGCTCACCGGGACCAGGCGGCGGCCGTACGCAGCGCGCTCTCCGCCCTCGGAGTCGTGGACGTGACCGTCGACACGGCCAATCGCCTCCAGGGCCGGGAGTTCGACGTGACCGTCGTCCTCCATCCCTTGTCCGGGCGGCCGGACGCCACGGCCTTCCACCTGGAGACGGGGCGGCTTTGCGTGCTCACGTCCCGGCATCGGCACGCGTGCATCGTGGTGTGCCGGGCGGGAGTTGACGCGCTCCTGGACGACCATCCGTCCACGGAGCCCGTCCAACTGGGCGTGACGGTCAAGTTCCCCGACGGCTGGGAAGCCAACCACGCAATCCTCTCGCGCCTCGCGTCCCACCAGATCCCCTGGCCGTAACCCACACGACCCCGACCGGCACCCTCGGCCTGGTTCCGCCCCCTCCCCTCACACCAAAGTGACCGTCGGCCTGGGGCTGTGCCCACCCGTGCCGCCCCTGGCGGCCCAGCTGCCCACAGCAGGGGGGGCATGGACGGCAGGCACCGCCAGCCACAAGGCAGGGAAGCCACCGGGCCGAAGGCCGGGGCGGGAACCCCCACCGGGCCGAAAGCGGGACACCCAGCCCCCACCAGACCGAAAGCCGGACGCTTAGCCCCCACCGGACCGTTCGCCGCCATCCGAACCGGAGGGGACGTGCCGGTATGTCCGCGCGCAGCTCGGCTCACCGCGAGGGGCGTACACGCGATGTCGGCGACGACGCACACGCGAGCACGGACATACCGGCGCGGCCCCGCCTCACAACCGGACACAAGGCGAAAAGACCGCAGCCCCCACAACCGGACCGAGGGCGAAGAGACAGCAGCCCCCACAACCGGACACAGGGGCGAAGAGAGCACGACCCCGCGCGGGCCTCTTGCGTGGGGAGGGACAATGGATGCGGCCACGCGGCGTACGACGAGAGGAAAACGACATGGCGGAGCCCTCGCGGCCCCGGTCCAGCCAGCGCATGCGCCCCGCACCGCTCCTCTTCGAGCCCGCGGAAGCCACCGCCGACCCCGAGCACTTCTTCGACCTGGAGTCCATCGACGACCCGCGCGAACTCCTCGCCCGGTCCACCGAGTTGACCCTGGCCTTCCGCGCCGCGACCGACCGCTCCGTCGAGTTCCAGGCCCTCGCCGCCGCCCAGCTCGCCGACCCGCGCCGCTTCGACCGCCTCACCCCGGCCGCCATCGCGGAACGCGCCGAGTGGACCGAGGACTACGCGAAGAAGATGATCGAGTTCGGCCGCGAACTCCTGCGCGGCGACCCCGAGGCGTCGGGCTCGGCAGGACCGGCGGACTCGACGGACTCGACCGACTCGGCGGCGGAACCCGGGACCCACTGAGCCACAAGATCCGTTGGCATATGCCGGTGGGGCAAGGTACCCCACACACCCGCCCACTGTCCCGGTTTCCCGCAACTCAGCGAGAGCGCACACTCACTGCCGGTAGATGTATCGACATGAGCAGCTCCCCCCTCACCTACGCCCCCCACACTTCCCGCACCCCCAGCACCCCCAGCACCCCCGGCACACTCACCGTCCCCGCCGACGCCTGCGACGTCACCCCCGCAGGCGCCACCTGGCTCACCTCCGCCGAAACGTATCCGCACAGGGCCCTGGCCGACTGGCGCACCCGCCCCACCACCCCGGCCGTCCTGTCCTGCGGCACCGTCTTCGACGTGGTCAGCGTGCCCGGCGTCTTCGGACGGCGGATGGTCGACCGGTTATGGCACGAGGGCCCCGGCTCGGGCCCCGTGGCCACCTATCGCGGCCGGATGCTGCTCTTCGCGGCCCCGGGCACGGCCCGCCGCCTCCCCTCGCTCCTGGAGTGGGAGGAATGGGGCCCCGCCGTCCCCGCGCTGCTCTGCCACGGCGCGGGCGACGCCGTGACCGTGCCCCCGCTCACGGCGAGCCACGGCACAGGGCCCGACGACCGGCTCGGATCGCGCTGGCTGGTCGCCCCCGACACCCGCCAGCCCTGGCTCCCCGGGCCCGACGTGGTGCTCTGGGCATGCGTCCGCGCGGCCCGCGCCACGGCCGGATCCGCGGTGCGTATATCGATTTTTCCTCGCGGCGATCAGGATGCTAAGGTCTACGACGTCAGCAGGCGCCGCTAGCTCAGTTGGTTAGAGCAGCTGACTCTTAATCAGCGGGTCCGGGGTTCGAGTCCCTGGCGGCGCACGACACCGATGGCGAGGCATGTCCACAGAAAGCGTGGACCTGTCTCGCTGTCGTCGTTTTTGCGCGGCTTCGCCGCGCGTTTGTGGGGGCTTCGCCACCCACACCCCCCTTTTCAGGTCGGCCGGGGTGCCGAAGCATCGAGGCACCCTCCGGTTGGACGGTCGGAGGGCCGGAACATTGGGGCACTCCGGCCAGCAGCAGGGCACCGGAGCGTTCTGCTCCTGGTCACGTGGGGGTGATCTTGACGGTCCAGGCGCCGGACGGGGTTCGGGCCTCGACCTCGATCCTGATCCGCTCCCCGGGCACCGTGAAGGCCTCCCCGGCCCGCACCGGCGCGTCCGCGAGGGGCGGGTAGACCGAGTCGGTGTCGCAGGCCTCCGAGTCCGGGTGGGCGTCGATGACCTCGACGGGGCCCCGGCCGGACGCCGTCTCGTTGCGGACGTGGTAGGCGAGGACGCCCTCGCTGCACGTACCCCGGTCATTGCCCACGGCGCCGCGGGCCTCGATGGCGACGGCGCTGCCCCGGCCGGTGCGGACCACGGCCAGCTTGGTGGCGCCCACGCCGCCCGGAACGGGCTGGGCCGCGAGCGGGTCGAGGGTCAGCCGCCGCGGACCGCTGTCCACGCAGACGACCTGGCGGGGCCCCAGCCAGCCGAGCTTCCACTTGTGCCAGCCGAACAGCTCGGGAGCGAGGCCGAACTGGCTGCCCATGACGTCCCAGTCGCCGACATGGGTGTCCCAGTCGCCCTTGCCGTCGGTGGGACGGTGATA
This sequence comes from Streptomyces sp. NPDC127108, assembly GCF_042677545.1. Taxonomy (NCBI): domain Bacteria; kingdom Bacillati; phylum Actinomycetota; class Actinomycetes; order Kitasatosporales; family Streptomycetaceae; genus Streptomyces; species Streptomyces sp. NPDC127108. The sequence continues at coordinate 88,976 of NZ_JBHXTE010000008.1, forward strand.
GAGGTCGGGCAGGTCGAAGACGTGGCCGGTCTCGTGGGCGAGTACGTTGCGGTCCGGCGGATGGCGCTCGAAGACGGTGACGATGCGACGGATGCTGGTGCCGTCGGCCCGCATCGGACGGTCGAAGTTCACGACCTTCGTTGCGTCGGAGTTCACTCCGGGCGCGTCCGGATCGGCGACGAAGTAGACGATGTCGTACGCGGAGAAGTCCACGCGCGGATCGGCCGCGGCGACCGCGTCCCGGAGGTAGGACGCGCGGTGCTGCGGATCCCAGTCCCGCTCTATGGCGTACATCGTGGAATCTTTCGGCATTTCCACCCATTCGTGTTGCGGGTGGGGGCGCAGCCGGAACCTCCCGTAGGAGGCTTGGTCGAAGAAGTCGCTCGTGGCCGGGAAGTAGTCGGCCGCCAGCTCCCGCGGTGTCGTCAGCGGCGGGGAGTCCGGGAAGGAGAGGAAGACCATGACGGCGTCGAGGACGCGGGAGGGGCGCGGATAGGCGCCGTTCCAGGTGTCGAGGCCTTCCGAGTGGTGCGCGGGCGTACGCCGCAGGGCGCACGGGCCCGCCTCGCCGTGGGCGATCGCAGGCCCCGCGACCAGTGAGGTGGCGGCGAGAGCGGTCAGACAGGTGAAGAGGATGCCCGCGGTGCGCAGCCGCGGCCTCTCCCCTCCACGGGTGAGCGTCCAAGGGGGGAGCTGACGCCCCACGTCGACCTCCGGGTGCGGAATGCGAGACACCTCACCCACCCTGTGATGTTTTGTCGCGATTCGCCCTGTTTGTCTGACCCGGTCGAGTGAGGATCGGCCAGGATGCGACACTCCGACCGCTCACCGGCTGTCACAAGCGGTCGAGCGGCAAAGAAGCCTGCACAGGGCCGAGCAGAAACGATCTGTCGGTCGTCTCCGGGACCCTCGCGGGGCGTGCTACGGCTGGAACGGGCCGTCGGCGTGCCTCTATGATCGGCAGACTTTCCCGGCCCCGTCGGCCGCCCCCCAAACGGCCGACCGCCTCCCCAGACCCGCCAGGATTCGGGGCCCATCGACCTGCTCGACATCAATTGCACTGCGGGAGCAAGCGGTGAACGGAACCTCACAAGGGCCGACCGCCACAGCGGTCGCAGACCCCGGCCGCGACCGGCCTGCCGTCACAGAGCGTCACCAATCGGGCCCGACCGGCCCCCTCGCCCAGTACGCCGCCGACTACCGCGCCGCCTTCGCCGCGGCCCCCCTGGCCCTCGCCGTCGTGGACCGCGAGGGCCTGGTCGTCAGCGCCAACGACGCGCTGGCCGAACTGCTCGGCGCCGACGCCGCCGACCTGACCGGGCGGATCGCCGCCGACCTGGTGGACCTCGCGTCCGACGCCCGCACCTGGCACGCGTACCGCGAGGTGCTCCGCGGCCGGCAGGCGAAGCTCCGCTGCACCCGCCGTCTGAAACACCCCGACGGGCACTCGCTGTGGACCCAGATCACCGCCTCGCCGCTGCCCGGCGGGACGGAGCGGCGCGGCGCGGGCACCGTCCTGCTCGCCGCCGCCGACATCAGCGCGCGCCGCGACCTGCAGGCCCGGCTGCGGCATCTGCAGATGCACGACCCGGTGACCCGGCTGCCCAACCGCGCGCTGTTCTTCGAGCGCCTGGCCACGGCGCTCGAAGCGGGGGCGTACGACGACACGAGCACCGGCCGGATCGGGCTCTGCTATCTGGACCTCGACGGGTTCAAGGCGGTCAACGACACGCTCGGCCATCGCGTGGGCGACCGGCTGCTCGCCGCCGTCGCCGAACGGCTCACCGCCCTCGCCGACCGCGCCGGGTACGGCAGGGCGTCGGCACCGCTGGTCGCCCGGCTCGGCGGGGACGAGTTCGCGCTGCTCGTGGAGGACTCCACCGGCACCGACCAGCTCACCGAACTCGCCGAGACGGTCCTCAGAACGCTCCAGGAACCCTTCGACCTGTCCGGGCAGCGGCTCTCGGTGTCGGCCTCCATCGGCGTCGTCGAACGACGCGCCGCCGGCACCACGACCACCGGCCTGATGCAGGCCGCCGACACCACCCTGTACTGGGCGAAGGCCGACGGCAAGGCCCGCTGGACCCTGTTCGACCCCGAGCGCAACGCCCACCGCATGACCCGCCAGGCGCTGGCCAGTTCGCTGCGCCCCGCCGTCGAGCGCGGCGAATTCGTCCTGGACTACCAGCCGTTGGTGTGCCTGGAGGGAGGCGACGTACGCGGCGTCGAAGCACTCGTACGGTGGAATCATCCGCAGTTCGGTTTGCTCACGCCGAATCGGTTCATCGGACTTGCTGAAGAAGACGGCTCGATCGTGCAGCTCGGTCGCTGGGTGCTGCGGACCGCGTGTCTGCAGGCCCGGCGGTGGCAGCTCGAACACCCCGGCAGGGAGCCGCTGTTCGTGAGCGTCAACGTCGCCGTGCGCCAGGTATGGGACTCCGACCTGGTGGCGGACGTGGCCGAGATCCTGGCGGAGACCGGCCTCGCGCCGGGGCTGCTGCAACTGGAGCTGACCGAGTCCGCCGTCATGGGCTCCGCGGGCCGACCGCTGCAGGCCCTGCAGGCGCTCAGCGACATGGGCGTCCGCATCGCCATCGACGACTTCGGCACCGGCTACTCCAACCTCGCCTACCTCAGCCGCCTCCCGGTGTCCGTCCTGAAGCTGGACGGCTCCTTCGTGCGCGGCTTCCAGTACGACGAGGGCGAGTACGGCACGGCGTCCGCGCACATCAACCCCGCCGACGAGGTGATCGTCGAGGCCCTGGTGCAACTCGCCCACCGCCTCGGGCTCACCGTCACCGCGGAGTGCGTGGAGACGTCCGGGCAGGCGGAGCGGCTGCGCAGGATCGGGTGCGACACCGGGCAGGGGTGGCTGTACTCACGGCCGGTGGGGGCGGATCGTATCTCCGTACTTCTGGGGTCGCGGGGCACGTGACCCCAGAGTGCACGGGGCGCGTGCCGCGCGCGGTCACCCCTCGGGGTCCGGCTCGTCGCGCGCGGTGACGCAGGCCTGTACGAAGTCCCGTACCTCCTGCGGGACTTGGGCGCCCGGGGTGTGGGCCACGCCGACCTGGGCGGGCCCGATGCCGCGCACCACCCGGTAGGCCACGTCGGGGCGGCGGCAGGCGCGGGCCGTCGCCGCCGACGCGAGGGAGACTCCCTCGCCGTCCGCTATGGCGGTCAGCCACTCCTCGAAGGTACGGGCGACGGCGCCGATCTTCGCCGGGCGTCCCTCGCGTTCGTCCGTCGCCAGCCAGTGGTCGCGCCACCAGCCCGACTCCGGCGGGGCCGCGACGAAGGGCTCGTCGAGGAGCTCGGCGAAGTCGACCTCCTCGTGCGCGGCCAGGCGGTGCGCGGCGGGCAGCGCGACGCGGCGCGGCTCGGTCAGCAACACCTCGACGTCCAGGGCCTCCTGGCCGGGAAACGGCAGCCGCACCAGCGCCGCGTCGACGGTGCCCGCGGCCAGGCCCGCCGTCGGGTCGTCCGCCGCGGCCTGGGTGAGGCGCACCCTCCAGCCGGGCCTGCGGCGCACGAACTCGGCGACGCCGCGCCGCGCGAGCCCCTCCGCCCCGTCGGTCACGAAGCCCACCCGCAGGACCCGGTCCGCGCGCGCCGCCGCGCCCCGCGTGGAGCACAGCGCCGCGTCCCAGGCGTCGAGCACCGCGGGCGCGGCGGCGGCGAGGGCCGCGCCCGCGTCCGTCAACGCCACCCCGGCGCGCGACCGCGTGAACAACTCCGTCCCCAACTGCGTCTCCAGGCGCCTGAGTTCCCGAGTCAGCGTGGGCGCCGACAGGAAGAGGCGGTCGGCGGCACGCCTGAGGTCGCCCTCCTGGGCGACGGCGGTGAAGCAGCGCAGCAGTCGGGTGTCCATGTCCATGGCGACAGGTTAGGGAAACGGCCGGGACACGGGGGGCGGGGGGTGCGGACGCGGTCAGGCGGAGTTCGGCAATCCGTAGGCGTCCGCGATGAGTTCGTAGCTGCGCAGGCGTACGTCGCCGCTGTGCGCGTTGGCCGTGAGCATCAGCTCGTCGGCGCCGGTGCGCTTGGCGAGGTCGTCGAGGCCGGTACGGACCTGGTCGGCGGTGCCGTGGACGACGTTGGCGTTCCAGCTCGTGATGAAGTCCCGCTCCATTTCCGTGAACCGGTGCGCCTCGGCCTCCTCCGGGGTCGGTACGAGGCCGGGGCGGCCGGTGCGCAGGCGGACCATGTTCAGGGCGGCGGCCATCACCTGGCGGCGGGCCTCCTTCTCCTCGTCCGTCGCGAGCGCCGAGACGCCGATGAGGGCGTACGGGGCGTCGAGGACGGTGGAGGGGCGGAACGACTCCCGGTACAGATCGAGGGCCGGGATCGTGTTCTGCGCGGAGAAGTGGTGCGCGAAGGCGAAGGGCAGGCCGAGCATGCCCGCGAGGCGGGCGCTGAAGCCGGACGAGCCGAGCAGCCAGATGGGCGGGCGGTGCGGGGACTGCACGCCGCCGGGGGACGTCGACTGGACGGGGCCCGGGACCGCGTGGATGCGGGCGTAGGGGTGGCCGTCGGGGAAGTCGTCGTCCAGGAAGCGGGTCAGCTCCGCGAGCTGCTCGGGGAAGTCGTCGGCGCCCTCGTTCAGCCGATCCGTGCGGCGCAGGGCCGCGGCGGTGGCGCCGTCCGTGCCCGGGGCGCGGCCGAGGCCCAGGTCGACGCGGCCCGGGGCCAGTGCCTCCAGCGTGCCGAACTGCTCCGCGATGACCAGGGGGGCGTGGTTCGGCAGCATGACGCCGCCTGAGCCCAGGCGTATGCGGGTCGTGTGGGCTGCCAGGTGGGCGAGGATCACTGCCGGGGAGGAGGAGGCCACTCCCGGCATCGAGTGGTGCTCGGCCACCCAGTGGCGGTGGTAGCCGCGGGACTCGGCCAGCTTGGCCAGGGCCACGCTGGTCTGCAAGGCGTCCGTCGCCGTGCGGCCCGCGCCCACGGTCACCAGGTCCAGTACGGACAGGGGCGTCGGCGCCTCGCCGTGCCTCGGGGCTCGGATTCCCTCGTCGTCGCCGCCGCTCTGCTCCACCGTCACCGGGGCCTCCTGGTCTTCGTCTGCGTCTTTGCGGTACGCAGGGTCGAACAGGAGGGTGGCTCCGCTTATTCCCTCGCGGGGCGCCCCAGTCCCACCCCTTCTCCGAACCCGGGGCTCCGCCCCTGGACCCCGCTTGTCGGCGCTCCGCGCCTCGTCCTCAAGCGCCGGACGGGCTGGGAGGGGGGG
>NZ_JBHXTE010000008.1:94215-178615 GCF_042677545.1 Streptomyces sp. NPDC127108
ACCACCCTTCGTTCTACCGGGGTGCCCCGCCCTGTTACCGCGTTTGTGGGGCCCCCGCCTCCCCCCCCCACCCGCCCGGGGGGGGGGGGGGGGGGGGTGCGGGCCCGTGCGGGTGGGACGGGGCGCCGCCGAAATCGGCGCTCCGCGCCTCGTCCTCAAACGCCGGACGGGCTGGAAGGTGCGGGACGGGGTGAGAGGTTGCCGGGGCGGGCTGAGAGGTTGCTGAGGCGGGCTGAGGGTGCCGGGCTGTTGGGTGGTCTGGGGATAGATGGGGCGGGTGGGTGGGGGAGAGCCTCTCCGGCGTTTGAGGAGCGGGGGTCTGGGGGCGGAGCCCCCAGGTTCGGGAGCCCGGGGGCAGGGCTACTCGCGGATCTGGACCAGGGGTTCCTTGGTGAAGAGGGAGCCCAGGTGGGGGGCGTTGACTCGGCGGGAGGTGAGGCGGAGGGCTTCCCAGAGGGTTACCTGGTTGGCGGTGAGGACCGGTTTGCCGAGGGCCGCCTCCAGGGGCTGGATGTGGGCGGCGGTGTGGAGGGCGGTGTCGGGCAGGAGGACGGCGGCCGCGTCGGGGTGGTCGCCCGCGCGGGCGAGGGCGAGGACCTCGTCCCAGCCCCAGGTGCCGACCTCCGCGGCGGTGATGATGCCGCTGCCCCGCATGGCGACGACCTCGACCCCCGCCGACTTGAGGAAGGCGGAGAAGTGAAGGGCCACGTCCTCGGGATAGGTCGCGGCGATGGCGACGCGATCGACGCCGAGTTCACGTACCGCGTGGGCGAAGGCGAAGGACGTGGAGGAGGCGGGCAGCCCGGCGGCGCGGGCGAGCGCGCGGACCTGGTCGTGCGCCCCGTCCCAGCCGAAGACGAAGCTTCCGCTGGTACAGGCCCAGACGACGGCCTCCGCGCCGGTCAGGCGCAGTTCCTCGACCCCGGCGACGAGCCGCGCCGTCGAGCCCATCTCCAGGAGCGCGTCCACGCGGTGCGCGTCCTCGCCGATGTCCGTGTGCACGACGTGCAGGCGGATGTCCGAGTCGAGGAGTTGTTCCATGCGGGGGTAGTCGTCCTCGGCCGAGTGTCCGGGGTAGAGGAATCCGAGTGCGGTCAAGTCCAGCCTCCTTCGGTGGTCGGTCCTGCGGGCCCGGTGGGTTCCGCGGGCCCCGACGGCCCCCCGGGCGGGTCGGGCAGGCTGTCCGAGGGCGCCACGGCCGGCGGCACCGCGGGTGACACCGGTGGCTCGGCCAGCGCGTCGAGGGCACCGAAGTCCGCGGTGCCCGGCCGCGCGCCCGCGTTGATCAGCGCTTGGTAGGGCCCCACGGCTCGCGTACCCAGTCGGCGCAGGGACGACCACATCGTGACCTGGTTCGCCGAGATCACCGGCATCCGCAGCTCCGCCTCCAGCTGGGGGATGACGTCGTACGTGGGCAGGTTCGTACAGCTGATGAACAGCGCGTCGACGGTGCCGGACGCCGCCTGGCGCGCCATGTCGGCCACGTCCCGGTAGGGCACCTTCCAGATGTGCCGGGTGAGGCCCAGGTAGGCGCGGCCCACGACCGAGACGCCCGCCTCGGCCAGATACTCCTCCAGGGACTGGGTCACCGACCAGGTGTAGGGCGTGACCAGGGCGATCCGCCGCGCGTCCAGCTCGTCGAGCGCTTCGAGCAGGGCGCCGGACGTCGTCACCGAGCCGACCGAGCCCTCCCGCGACATGGCCTCGCACATCGCGCGCTCGCCCGCGATGCCGCCGACGAAACTGCCCGAGGTGCAGGCGTAGGCGAGGACTTCGGGTTCGGCGGCGGTGAGCGCGCGCACCGCCTCGGCCAGGGTCTCGTGCTCGCTGACCAGGCGGGCCAGGTCGAGGCTGACTTCGACGGGCACGTACGGCGTGCGCGTCAGATGCAGGGAGACCTCGTCCGGGACCCAGCGCCACAGCTCCCGGTCCAGGGCGAAGTCGAAGGGTGCGACGACACCGACACCGCGCTGAGGGTGTGGTCCGCCGAGGGTGGAAAAGGAAGTGACGTCCATGAGCAGGCCCTAAGTTCGTGCGTGCAGGGACAGGGCCGGCCGGGGGCCGGAAGTGGAGCTTGGCGGCGCGCGACGCGCCGGGACGTCGGGACGGGGGTGCGTGTGCGGCGAGCACACCGTGCGCGAGGGAAGGAGCACCCAGCGTGCTCGTCCCCTGTGATGGCGGAGCTGAACAGCTTCTGTTGACGAAGGTAGGTTGGGGTGCCAGCGTGGTCAATCCGCACATCTCAGACGGCTGAGAACGTCGGCCGCCGGGACGCTGCGGTGTCGTCCTGACGCTCTCCCAGGGAAGCGGGCTCTCGTTGCGAAACGGTTTCTCTGCCATGTCCGAAAGCGGTGGCTCCGGGAGCTCCGCGCGTGCCGGAAGCGGGGGCTTCGAGGGCGGGGCTTCCGGAAGCACGGCGCCCGGTGAGGGCGTGCCCCGGAGCACCGGGGCGCGGGCGGCGGGGCCCGCCGAGACCCTCGCGCCCCCCGCCGCCGCCTCCGCCACCTCCGCCACCTCCGCCACCTCCGCCTCTACTCACCCCACCGCCCCCACTGCCCGCACCGTCCCCACCACCCCCACCGTCCTGGTGCTCGACGCCCCCTCCCCCGCGCCCCCGCCCCGCCTCGGCTCCCTCACGGGGCGCGCCCGGGTGCTGCACGCCGACGAGGACTCCCTCGCGGACCGGCTGCCGGACGCCGACGTGCTCCTGGTGTGGGACTTCCTCTCGCACGCGGTGCGGCGCGCCTGGCCCGGAGAGGGCTCGCGGCCCGCCTGGGTGCACACCGCGAGCGCGGGCGTCGACCATCTGATGTGCCCCGAACTCGCCGCGTCCGACGCGGTGGTGACCAACGCGCGGGGCGTCTTCGACGAGCCGATCGCCGAGTACGTGGCCGCGCTCGTGCTCGCCATGGCCAAGGACCTGCCGCGCACCCTCGACCTCCAGCGGGAGCGGACCTGGCTGCACCGCGAGAGCCGGCGGATCGCGGGCACGCGCGCGTGCGTGGTGGGGTCGGGGCCGATCGGCCGCGCCGTCGCCCGCACCCTGAAGGCGCTCGGCATCGCCCCGGCGCTGGTCGGAAGGGCCGCGCGCGCCGGTGTGCACGGCCCGGAGGACCTCAACCGCCTGCTGGCGCGCGCCGACTGGGTGGTGTGCGCGGCGCCCCTGACGGACGACACCCGCGGCATGTTCGACGTCCGCCGCTTCGGCGTCATGCAGCCGTCGGCGCACTTCATCAACGTGGGCAGGGGTCAGCTCGTCGTCGAGGACGACCTCGCCGCCGCGCTGTCGAAGCGGTGGATCGCGGGTGCCGCGCTCGATGTGTTCGAGCGGGAGCCGCTGCCCGCGGACAGCCCGCTGTGGAGCGCTCCGGGCCTGATCGTCTCGCCGCACATGAGCGGCGACACGGTCGGCTGGCGGGACGAACTCGGCGCGCAGTTCGTGACGTTGTTCGGCCAGTGGGAGGCGGGTCGGCCGCTGACGAACGTGGTCGACAAGAAACGTGGGTATGTCCCTGGGCACTGATCGTCCGGCGCCCGCGCCGGGCACCGTCCGACCGGCGCCCGGCCGTCCTCGGCGCCCGCCCCGCCCCCGTCTCCCTGAGGAGCACGCATGACCGAGCTCACGGACCTCACCGCCGTACAACTCGTCGATGGCTACCGCAAGGGCGAATTCAGCCCCGTGGATGTCACCCGTGCGGTGCTGCGCAGGGCCGAGGAGATCCAGCCGGTCGTCAACGCGTTCGTACGTCTGGACCCGGAGGGGGCCCTCGCGGAGGCCGAGGAGAGCACGGAGCGATGGCGGCGCGGTGAGCCCGCCGGTCTGGTCGACGGGGTGCCGGTGACGGTGAAGGACATCCTGTTGCAGCGCGGCGCGCCGACCTTCCGGGGCTCCAAGTCCGTGTCGGAGGAAGGCCGTTGGGACGAGGACGCGCCGTCGGTGGCGCGGCTGCGCGAGCATGGCGCGGTGTTCGTCGGCAAGACGACGACGCCGGAGTTCGGCTGGAAGGGCGTGACGGACAGCCCCCGGCACGGCGTCACGCGCAATCCGCACGACCCCTCGCGCACCGCGGGCGGCTCCAGCGGCGGCAGCGCGGCGGCCGTGGCCCTCGGCGCGGGGCCGCTGTCGCTCGGCACGGACGGCGGCGGCTCGGTGCGTATCCCGGCGGCGTTCTGCGGGATCTTCGGGTTCAAGCCGACGTACGGCAGGGTGCCGCTGTATCCGGCGTCGGCGTTCGGCACGCTCGCGCACGTCGGGCCGATGACGCGGGACGCGGCCGACGCCGCCCTGATGATGGACGTGATCTCCGCTCCGGACGCGCGCGACTGGTCCCACCTCGGGCCGGTGGCGGGGAGCTTCCGGGACGGGCTCGACGGTGGGGTGCGGGGGTTGCGGGTCGCCTATTCGCCCTCGCTCGGCGGGCAGGTCGCGGTGCGGGCGCCGGTCGCGGCGGCCGTGCGGGGTGCGGTGGGGACGCTGGCCTCCCTCGGCGCGTACGTCGAGGAGGCCGATCCCGACTTCGCCGATCCCGTCGAGGCCTTCCACACCCTGTGGTTCAGCGGGGCCGCGCGGGTGGTGCAGCATCTGGCGCCCGAGCGGCGGGAGTTGCTCGATCCGGGGCTTCGGGAGGTCTGTGCGCAGGGGGCCCGGTTCAGTGCGCTCGACTATCTGGCGGCTGTCGATGTGCGGATGGGGCTGGGGCGGCGGATGGGGGTGTTCCACGAGACGTACGACGTGCTCGTGACGCCCACGCTGCCGCTCACCGCCTTCGAGGCGGGGGTGGAGGTGCCGGGGCGGTCCGGGTTCCGGCGGTGGACGGGGTGGACTCCGTTCACGTATCCGTTCAACCTGACGCAGCAGCCCGCTGCGACTGTGCCCTGTGGGGTGGACGGGGACGGGTTGCCGGTGGGGGTGCAGGTGGTGGGGGCCCGGCATGCGGACGCGTTGGTTCTTCGGGTTGCTCAGGCGTTGTACGGCGGGGGCGCTGCGCGGGGCATTCCCCAAGCCCGCCCCTAGACGCCGGACGGGCCGACTGCCCTCACGCTCTCCGGAAGTTCAGGCTCTCCCCCAGCGCCCCCGACCGCCACAGGTCGTTGCACGCCTCGGCCATCTCCTCCAGGCCCTCGACGATCTGGCCCCAGACGATGCCAGGGACCCAGCCCACGTCGGCGTTGATCAGGAGGTTGTTGCGTTCGTAGAAGAGGGCCAGGTCGACGATGGTGCCGCGTTGGTCCTGTTCGTAGCCGTAGGACTTGGTGCCCAGTTCTGTGCCGGTGAAGGTGAAATAGCACAGATCGCCGGGGATGGGGGTGATGGTGGGGTTTTCCAGAGGAGGCTCCTCGGGGGCGAAAGCCGGGAACAGGGCATAGATCTCGTTCCGGGCATACTTCGCATGGAACACCTCTCCGCCCAGGGGGAGCGCGTCCCAGACCGCCGCGCAGGTCACCGGGGCCCGGTCGTCGAGGAGCTTCGCCGTGGCCTGAACTCCCCGCTTGGCGAGGGAGACTTCGATGTATCGGTCTGCCATGCGTCCCATGGTCCCCTCCGGGCCGAGGCTCACGTCAAGTGCGCAACGATCGGATCAGGGGCCGAAATTCAACGGCATATCTCGTGTCGACTCGGGTAGCCGCGCGGCCATGGCTCCACCATCGAGGAACCCAAACAAGACAGAGCGCGCATCCGGCGTGCGCCGCAGATCCGTGCTCGCCTCCGCCGCCGTCCTGGGCGCGGGCGCGCTCGGCGCGACGGCGTGCAGCCGGGTGCCGACGGGCGACACGCTGGCCCGCCTGAAGTCGCAGGGCACGGTGCGGCTCGGCATCGCGGGCGAGGCCCCGTACGGCTACATCGACGACAAGGGCGACTTCACCGGTGAGGCGGTGGAGCTTGCGAAGATCATCTTCAAGCGGCTCGGCGTGGACGACGTGCAGCCCGTCGCCACCGATTTCAGCTCGCTGATCCCGGGACTGAAGACGCAGCAGTTCGATGTCGTGTCGGCCGGTATGTACATCAACAAAGAGCGCTGCCAGCAGGTGATCTTCTCCGATCCCGAGTACCAGATGCTGGACGCCTTCATCGTGCGCAAGGGCAACCCGAAGGGCCTGCACACCTACGCGGACGTGGTGAAGAAGAAGGCCAAGTTCGGGACCGGGACGGGCTACGCCGAGATCGCGTACGCCGTCGACGCCGGGTACAAGGAGAGCGACATCGTGATCCTCCAGGACCCGGTGGCGGGGCTCAACGCCGTCGAGGCCGGACGGATCGACGTCTTCGGCGGCACCGCGCTCACCGCGCGCGGCGTGGTGAAGAAGAGCCGCAAGGCCGAGGCCACCGAGGCGTTCGCGCCCATCGTCGACGGCAAGAAGCACGTCGACGGCGGCGGCTTCACCTTCCGCCCCAACGACACCGAGCTCCGCGACGCCTTCAACGTGGAGATCCACAAGATGAAGAAGAGCGGCGAGCTCTTCCGGGTGCTCAAGCGGTTCGGGTTCACCAAGGACGAGATGACCGAGCTGACCGCAGAGGAGCTGTGCAAATGACAGCGGGACTGTGGGAACACTGGGTCCTCCCGGGCATCTGGATCACCATCCAGCTCACGCTCTACAGCGCGGCGCTCGCGACGGCCGTGGCCTTCACCGTCGGCATCGCGCGCACGCACCATCTGCGGGTGGTGCGCTTCTTCGCCGGGTTCTACACCGAGATCTTCCGCGGCACCTCGGCGCTCGTGCTGATGTTCTGGATCTTCTTCGTCCTGCCGCAGCTCGCGGGCTGGGCGCTCGTCCCGATGTGGGCGGCGGTGCTCGCCCTGGGCCTGTCGTACGGTGCCTACGGTGCCGAGGTCGTCCGCGGCGCCCTGAACGCGGTGGCGCCGGCGCAGCGCGAGGCGGGGGTCGCGCTGAGCTTCACGCCGTGGCAGCGGATGCGGCTCATCCTGCTGCCGCAGGCCGTGCCGGAGATGATCCCGCCGTTCTCCAACCTGCTGATCGAGCTCCTGAAGGGCACCGCCCTGGTGTCGCTGCTCGGCATCGGTGACGTGTCCTTCGCCGCCTACCTGGTGCGGCTCGCCACCACCGAGAGCGCGGAGATCTACACGATCACGCTCGTCATCTACTTCGTGCTCGCGTTCCTGCTGACCCGCGGGATGCGGATCCTGGAGCGCCGGGCCAAGGCCGGGATCGGACAGCGGCCCGAGCCGGGCGTCGGCTTCATGCGCAGGCTGAGCCTTCGCCAGTCGACGGACGAGCTGACCAGCACGGTGAAGCAGAACGGGGGCGTCTCATGAACGACGGTACGGACAAGTGGGACTGGGGCGCCGTCTCCGACTTCATGCCGCACTTCTGGGACGGGCTGCTCGTCACCCTCCAGGTGCTCGCCCTCGGCTCGCTGATCTCGTTCGGGCTCGGTCTCGTCTGGGCGCTCGCGTTCCGGGCGCCGACGCGGTTCGTCCGCTGGCCGGTCGGGATCTTCACCGAGTTCATCCGCAACACGCCGCTCCTCGTGCAGCTCTTCTTCCTGTACTTCGTGCTGCCGGAGTGGGACATCCAGTACTCCGCGATGACCACCGGCACCATCGCGATCGGCCTGCACTACTCGACGTACACCGCGCAGGTGTACCGCGCGGGCATCGAGGCCGTGCCCGTCGGCCAGTGGGAGGCGGCCAAGGCGCTCAGCCTGTCGTACACGCGCACCTGGACCGCCGTGATCCTGCCGCAGGCGATCCGGCGCGTGATCCCCGCGCTCGGCAACTACGTCATCGCGATGCTCAAGGACACGCCGCTGCTCGCCAGCATCGGCGTCCTGGAACTCCTGCAGCGCTCGCGCCTCGAAGCCGCGCAGACCTTCCAGTACACCGAGGCCCTGACCGTCGTCGGTGTCGCCTTCATCCTCATCGCCTATCCGTCCTCCCTCCTCCTGCGAGCCCTGGAGCGCCGTCTTGTCCGCTGACACCAACCTCACCAAAGACCAGCCGAACCCGGCGGTGGACGGCAGCGAGCTGATCCGCTTCGACAAGGTGGTCAAGCGCTTCGGGTCCAACACGGTCCTGGACGAGCTGGACTTCTCCGTCGCGTCCGGCAAGCACGTCACCCTGATCGGCCCGTCCGGCTCCGGCAAGACGACGATCCTGCGCCTCCTCATGACCCTGCTCAAGCCGGACGAGGGCACGATCAAGGTCGGCGGGGAGTACCTGACGCACGAGGAGAAGAACGGCAAGCTCGTCCCGGCGGGCGAGAAGCACGTGCGCGAGGTCCGCAAGAACATCGGCATGGTCTTCCAGCAGTTCAACCTCTTCCCGAACATGAAGGTGCTGCGCAACATCACCGAGGCGCCCGTCACCGTGCTCGGCCTGTCCAAGGACGAGGCGGAGCAGCGGGCCAGGGACCTGCTCGACATGGTCGGCCTCGGTGACCGCTGCGACGCCTACCCGACGCAGCTCTCCGGCGGCCAGCAGCAGCGCGTCGCGATCGCCCGCGCCCTCGCGATGCGGCCGCAGGTGCTCCTCCTGGACGAGGTGACGTCCGCGCTCGACCCGGAGCTGGTGGCGGGCGTCCTGGACGTCCTGCGGGACATCGCGCACACCACCGACATCACGATGCTGTGCGTGACCCACGAGATGAACTTCGCCCGGGACATCTCCGACCAGGTGCTGATGTTCGACGCGGGCCGGGTGATCGAGTCCGGGCCGCCGGAGAAGATCTTCACCGAGCCCGAGCACGAGCGGACGCGGGGATTCCTGTCGGCGGTCCTCTGAGCACGTCGGCGCGTCGGCCGCCGCACTGGCCGGCGCACCGGGCGGCGCCATGAGCACGGCGCGCAACGCGTGAGGCCATGGCACCGACGCATTCACTTGGCATATGCCAGAGTGGCGCGTTCCTGTTCAGCTAGTCGGAAACGCGCCACTCTTGTGGCCAACACCCCCTCCCCATGGGGTATTTGGCGGTTATCGTGGACAGTGTCCAGCTGTCCGGAACCGTTCCATCTCAGGCTCAGGGATCAGGGAGAAGCCGTGGCGGTGCAGCGCGAGTCGACGACGGCCCACCAGTTGGTGCAGAACGCCCTGCGGGTGCTCGAGATCGTCGCGCGCCGGGGCACCGGCGTCACCGAGGAAGAGCTGACCCGGCGCACCACCCTGCCCGCCGCCCAGCTCGCCGCCCTCCTGCGCATGCTGCGCCGCGAGGGGTACGTCGAGCAGATCACCGACGGGGCGTACGTCACGGGCGTCTCGCTCACCCGCCTCGGCTCCGCCCACGACCGCGCCCTCGCACTCCGCGACAAGCTCCGGCACACCCTCGGGGGTCTGCGCGACTCCATCGGCGCCGCGGTCTACGTCAGCCGGTACGTGGACGGCGAGATCCGGGTCATAGACGTCGCCGACGGGCCGCGCACGCCGAAGGTCAACGAGTGGGTGGACTTCCGGGTCTCCGCGCACGCCAGCGCCGTCGGCAAGAGCCTGCTCGGCCAGCTCGACCTGGACGCCCGCCGGGACCATCTGTCCCGGCACAAGATGGCCCGCCTCACCTCGCGCACCATCACCAGCGAGCGCGTCCTGCTCCACAACCTCGACGCCCAGGCCGCCACGGTCCCCGTCCTCGACCTCCAGGAGTACGCGGTCGGCACGGTCTGCGCCGCCGTCCCCATCACCGCGGGCGCCACGGTCGGCTCCCTCGCCCTCTCCCTGCCCGTCGAACACGCCCACCGGCTGCGCGAGGCCGCGGACACCCTGAACCGGAGGGCCGCCCCGGTCCTGCTGTCCCTGGCGATCTAGCCGACTCCGACCGAGTCCAGGTCAGGTCCTGTCCGGGTCACGCGCCGGTCCGCCCCCGGTGATCCCCGGTGGTCCTGAGCACCCCTCGGGACCAGGTATTATTTTCGAGTCAGCAGGCGCCGCTAGCTCAGTTGGTTAGAGCAGCTGACTCTTAATCAGCGGGTCCGGGGTTCGAGTCCCTGGCGGCGCACAGACAGGCAAGGCCCCTCGTGATCACGAGGGGCCTTCGCTGTTGTCAGTGGAAACTCAGCGTCCGGTACACCGTCACGTTCCCCGCCAGTTCCTGGCAGTGCTGGGCCGCCGCTGTCAGCTTGGTGTGGCAGTCGGGTGCCGAGGTGTCCAGGAGGATGCCGAGGGCCGTGCCGCTGTGGCCGACCACGACGCCCAGGCCGCCCACGGACGCGCAGATGGCGATCATCGGCTCCAGGGACCACTTGTGCCGCAGGACCTGGTTCATCCGGGCGCTGGCCGTGGCGACCCGGCCGACCTCCGCGAGGTCGCGGCGGGCCACGGCGCGGGTGACGCGGTCCAGGAGCCGGGCGTACTCGCGCTTGTCGGCGGCGGTGAACGGCTTGGGGATGTTGTTGAAGTCGACTGTGTCCACCGAGCCGCCCTCGTCGACGCTGACCACCGCCATCGACGGCAGCGAGCCGAGCTTCGCGCGCAGCCGCACGCTGCGGTGGTGGAAGGCGACGACCGAGGGGTAGAGCACGCCGTCGGTGGGCTCGATCCTGGCGAGGTAGGTCTCGATGCGGCGCGGCGGCATGGGCTCGCGAAGGGCGTTGGCGACCGCGCGGGCCGTGGCCACCAGGTCGGCGGACGAGCTGGCGAGGCCCTTGCCCTCGGGCAGGGTGCTGTCGAGGGTGAGCAGGCCGCCGCCGGGGCGTCGCGCGTCCTCCATGATCATGGAGGTGAGGCGGAGCGCCTTCTTCTTGTGCGGCGGGACGACCGTCAACTCCTTCTCGCCAGGGTCGAGTTCGAAGCGGGCCATGGCCCAGCGGGCGACCGGCAGCGTCACCAGGAAGTCGCCGTCCCGCTCGGGCAGCACGCCCTGGAGCAGCTCCCCGAAGGTGCCGAAGGCCGCGCTGACGCCGACGGCCGCCACGCCGGGCGGGGCCGCGCCGGTCAACAGGTGTGCGTGCGTGGTCACGTGGTTCCTCCTTGCCCGGGCGGCCCGGCACGCAGCGCGGCCCGCACCGCCGCCGCCGCGTCCGCGGGGCGGGTACTGACGAAGTAGTGGCCTCCCAGAGGCAGTTCGTGGCTCGTGACGTGGTCGCTGACCGCCTTCCAGTCGAGGTGCGAGCGCGCGGAGCGGGCGGTGGCCGGGTCGTCGCGCGCGACGACGACGTCCAGGGGCGCCCGCACCCGGTGCGCGTCGGGGTCGGCGCGCACCCGCAGGAGGTGCGTGTGCGCGGCCTGGAGGTCGTGTCGGCACGCACGGGCCACGACCTCGGCGCGCTCCGGCTTGAGCGTGTCCAGCTCCACGTACGCGCCGCCCGCGCGGAGGCCGTCCAGGAGCGTGGCGTCGTCCGCCGAGGCGGCCAGGTCGGCCCGCGCGCGCAGGGTGTCGGGGTCGTCGAGGAGCTGGGCGCCGACGAGGACCCGCGCGACGGGGTGGCCCGCGGCCTCCAGGAGCCGGGCGGTCTCCAGGGCGGGCGCGGCGCCCGCCCCGTGCCCCCAGAGCAGGACGGGGCCGGTGGCGCGCGCGACCAGTTCGTCCCGTACGCGGCGGGCGAGTCCGGGGACGTCCGCGAGGGGGCCCGCGGCGCCCGCGAGGTCGTGTCCGGGCGGCTCCACGCCGAGGACGGCGATGCCATCGCCCTCCAACTCAGCGGCGAGCGCGCGGTAGTTGACGGCGTTCCCGCCCTCGTACGGGAAGCAGACCAGGGTGTGGCGGGGATTGCGGACCAGGGACAGCTCCTGGAGCAGGCCGCCGCCCGGGGCCCTGGTGCCGTCGACGGCGGCGGCCAGGTCTGCGAGGACCGGGTGGGCGGTCAGCCGGGCGAGGGAGAGGGCGCCGTCGAGGTGGACGAGGAGGCGTACCGAAGCGAGGGACGTGCCGCCCAGCTCGAAGAAGCTGTCGGTGCGGCCGATCCGCTCAAGGGGTACGCCGAGGACCTCCGCCCACAGCATGGCGAGCCGCCGTTCGGTGGCGGTGGCGGGCGCGGTGTGCGGGGCGCCGCCGTGGCCGAGGGTCCCGGCGAGAGCGACCAGGGCGGGCTTGTCGGCCTTTCCGTTGCCGGTGCGGGGCAGTCGCCGCAGCTGGTGGACGTAGGCGGGCACCATGTAGTCGGGCAGGCGGGCGGCGAGGTGGTCGCGGACCCGGTCGGCGGGCAGCGGTCCCGGGCCGCTGACGAAGGCGGCGAGGTGGCGCGGGGCGCCGGTGCCCTCGCGCGGGCCGCCGACGGCACCGGTGTCACCGACGTGCGGGGTGCCGCCGTCGACGACCACGGCGGCCTCGCGGACGCCCGGCATCGCCGTCAACCGGTGCTCGATCTCGCCGAGTTCGATGCGGTAGCCGCGGATCTTGACCTGTTCGTCGTGGCGGCCCAGGTACTCGATGCGCCCGTCGGGCAGCCAGCGTCCGAAGTCACCGGTGCGGTACATCCGGGCGCCCGCGCGGAACGGGTCGGCCACGAAGGCCTGCCGGGTGCGCTCCTCGTCGCCCACGTAGCCGCGGCCGACGCACACGCCGGAGAAGGCGATCTCGCCGGTCGAGCCCAGCGGCACGAGGTCCAGGTTCGCGTCGAGGACGTACGGGTTGACGTTGCGCAGCGGGCGGCCGAGCGGCACGAAGTCGCGCTCGGGCACGGCGTCGAGCACCTCATGCACCGTGTCGTCGCAGACCTCGGTGGCTCCGTAGGCGTTGACGAGCCGGATGTGCGGGTACAGCGCGAACCACCGCCGGACCAGGCCGAGGCCCAGCGCCTCCCCCGTCACCGACAGGACGCGCAGGGCGCCGAGCGGGCGCGGCGGCCCGCTCTCCAGGTGGGTGAGCAGGACTTCCAGGTACGAGGGGACGACCTGCGCGACGGTGATGCCGCCGTCGACGACCTCGTCCAGGAAGCCGTCCACGCCCAGCTGTTCCGCGGTGTCGACGATATGGACGGCGGCGCCGGTGAGCAGGGGCGCGGCGAACTGCCAGAGGGAGATGTCGAAGCTCTGGGAGGCGGTCTGGGCGACGACTTGGCCGCTCCCGCCGCCCCCGCCGCCTCCGCCGTCCGGGTCCGCGAGCCCCATGGCGTCGATCTTCGCCTGAAGGTGGTTGAGCAGCCCGGCGTGCTCGCACAGGGCGCCCTTGGGGGTGCCGGTGGAGCCGGAGGTGAAGTAGATGTAGGCGGCCCGGCCGGGGGTCACGGTGACGTCGGGGGCGCGATCGGGGCCGCCTGCGGCGAGGATGCCGGGGACCGGGAGGATCCGCGGTGCGGTGGGGGTGTCCGGTGCCGCGAGGGTGTTCGGTGTGGGAGGGGTTTCTGGCGCGGCTGGGGTGTCCGGCCCGGGAGGGGTGCCCGGCCCGGCAGGGGTGCCCGGCCCGGCAGGGGCGTCCGGCCCGGCAGGGGCGTCCGGCCCGGCAGGGGCGTCCGGCCCCACGCGCACGTCCGACCCCGCGACTGCGCCCGGCGCCGCAAGGGCCTCCGGCACGGCAGGAGCCTCCGGCCCGACAAGTGTGTCCGGCGCGGCCAAGGCACCCGGCCCCGTGAGCACGTCCGGCCCCATGAGCACGTCCGGCCCAGCTGGAGCATCCCGTTCCGCGAGGGCCTCCGGACCCTCCAGCACGACGGCCACCGCCTCCCGCGCGGGCCCCTCGCCGTCCACGTCGGTGAGCGCGAACGCGGCGCCGCTGCGGGTGAGCAGAGCCGCGATGTGCTCGACGGGGAAGTCGGGGCGCACCGGCAGATAGACGCCGCCCGCCTTGAAGACGCCGAGCGCTGCGGCGATCCAGTCGGGGCTGCGCTCCATGACGACGGCCACCACGCCCTCGGCCGCCAGGCCCGCCGCGAGCAGCGCGTGGGCGACGGCGTCGGCGCTCCGGTCCAGCTCCCGGTACGTCAGCCGACGCTTTCCGTGGACGACGGCGAGCGCGTCGGGGTGGGTTCGCACCCGGTCCTGGAAGACGTCCACGAACGTCCGCGTCGCCAACTGCGCGCGCGGGCCCGCGAATTCGTACAGCTGGGTCTCCGTCTCGCGCGCCGAGAGCAGGCTCTGCCGGTCGTGGCGCGCGGCCGGGTCGGCTGCGAGGAGGCGCAGGGCCGCGAGGTGGTATCCGGCGACGCGTTCGGCGTACGAGGCGTCGAGTGCGGTCGTGTCGTGGGTGACGCGCAGGGCGAGCCCGCCGTCCGCGTCCGGGGCGAAGCGCACGCGCAGGACGGTGCCGTCGGGCAGGTCGGCGTCCGCCCGGTCCCGCCCCGACAGGTCGAGGGTGACCTCGGGGCGGACCCGGCCGCGGTAGGTCGTCGCCCCGGCCGCGCCCGCGATCAGCTCGGCCCAGGTCGAGTCGGGCACGGCCAGGCGCAACGGGCCCTGGAACGCGGCCTGTTCGTGCGGTACGTAGCCGATGAGCAGGTCGCGTTCGTTGGTGAGGGTCGCCAGGACCCGGGCGTGGGCGGCGAGCAGCAGGGCGGGCAGCGTGGCGCCCAGGCCGGTGGCGGTGCGCTCCAGGGCCCGGGTGACGTCGGCGGGCAGCCGGGCCGTGCGGGTGCCGGTGCCGGGCCTGCCTCCGGGCAGGGCGGTCCAGCGGGGGATCCTGGTGGCGGGTTCACCGGCGGGCTCCCTGGCCAGACGCTCGGAGGGCCCTTGGGTCGCTTCGTACGTCGGGGCGCGCTTCGGGTCGTATTTCGGGGTGCGCTCTGGGTCGTCTGTCAGGGCTCGCTTCGGTTCGTGTGTCAGGACGTGCTTCGGGTCCTGCGTCGAGACGTGCTTCGGGTCGTACGTCGGGACGCACTCTGGGTCGTGCGTCAGGGCGCGCTTCGGGGCGTGCTCCGGTGCGGCCTTCGCCTCGTGGTCGGTCATCGGTCCCCCTCCGCGGCCTCGCCGAGTTCGACGTCGATTCTGCGCGTCGCGTCCCGCGCGTGCCGCGCCGCCGCCTCGGGGTCGGGCCCTGTGGCCACGACGCACGCCAGGCGGTCCAGGAAGGAGTGCGTGACGCGTACGTCCCTGCCGACGGCGGTGCTGACGGTCGCCGCGACGACCCCGGGCGCGGCCAGCGCGTCCGACAGCCCCTCGACCGCCGTGACCCGCCCCTCCCCCGCCGCCCGCAGGAAGCGGACGGCGGCGTGCCCGGCGCCGGTCCCGGCCGCGGCGGGCGCGAGGCCCGACGCGCGCGCGATCACCGCGTCGACCAGGTCCACGCCGGTGGCTGCCCGGACGGCGACGGGGATCATGCCGCCCGCGAGCCTCGGGTTGACCTCGATCACGACGGGTCCCCGCGCGGTCAGGCGCAGTTCGGTGTGGGCCGCGCCCCAGCCGAGGCCGAGGGCGGTGAGCGCCCGCAGCGCGGTGGCGGCGAGGTCGGCCGCCGTGTCCTCGGGGACGGGCGCGGGTACGTCGTGCCCGGTCTCCACGAAGTACGGCTCGGCCCCGACGTGCTTGGCGACGACCGCGACCACCCGGTCGTCCAGGGTCTCCACGGAGAACTCCGGGCCCTGGACGGCCTGTTCGACCAGGATGCGGGCGGGGACGGGGGCGCCGCGTTCGTCGGTGGCCCGCTCCAGGAGGCGGCCGGCCCAGGCGCGGGTCTCCGCGGGGTCGCGGCACAGCCGCACGCCGACGGAGCCGGAGCCGCTGACCGGCTTGAGGACCACCGGGAACCCGGTCTCCTCGGCGGCCCGGACCGCGTCGGCCACGGTGCGGGCCTCGGCGAACGCCGGGACCGGCACCCCGTGGGCCGCGAGCGCGGCCCGCTGGGTGCCCTTGTCACGGCAGCGAGCGACGGCGTCCCCGTCGGCGGCGGGCAGGCCGAGCTTGGCCGCCGCGCGGGCGGCCGTCGCCACGAAGTACTCGGAGCTGGAGGCGACTCCGGCGAGCCCTGGGGCAGGTCCGGCGGCCCCGCGACTCCCGCGTACGGCGCCTCCGGCGCCCCCGTCACCCCCACGAGCAGCACCCCCATCACCCCCACTCCCGGCGCCCTCGGCGAGCTCCCCGCACGCCTCCACCACCGCCGTCAGGTCCCCTGTGTCCACGATCCGTACGTCGACGGCGTCCTCGGCTACGTACGGATAGCGCGCCGGGTCCCGGGTCAGGAGCACGGGCCTGAGGCCGCGTGCCCGGGCCGCGGCGCAGAACTCGCGGCCCGTGCCGGTGGTGTTGCTCTCGACGAACGCGAGGAACGCGCCCTGGCTCATCCCGAACCTCCTGTGGCTTCCCCGGATCCGGCAGCCGCCGGTGCCCCGGGCCCGTACCGTCCGACGACCTCCGCCACGGCCGCCGCGAGCGCGCCGTCGGCGTCCCGCAGCCGGTCCCGGCAGGCCGTGCCCCAGTCGGCGTGGGCGCCGAGCCGTCGGCGCAGCGCGGCCACGACCTGGTCGCATTCGCCGGGGCCGCCGCCACGGTCGTGGTCGGCGACCACGGCGGCGAGCGGGGGGAGCGTCCCGCCGAGGCCGGGGTGGCCGTCGGGCGGGGTGATGTCGGTGAGTTCGGCGGCGCCGGAGTCGACGGCGGCGCGGACGGCGGCGCCCACGGCGTGGTGGGCGGTGCGGAACGGGACGCCTTGGGCGACCAGGCGGTTGGCGATCGCCGTGGCGGTCACGAAGCCCTCCTTGGCGCGCTGTTCCATCCGGGCGGGCACCGGCCGCGCCCCCGTGACCAGGACCTGGGTCAGGAGCACGGAGTCCCGCACGGCGGCGAGGGCGGGCCACACCACGGCGACGGCCTCCGTGCCGACCTCGATGGAGTTGGTGAACGGCGTCGACTTCATCGCGGACGCCGACGCGGTCCAGGCGCCGACGGCCGCGGCGGCCTTGGCCTTCACATGCTCCAGGAGGAACGCGTTCCGTTTCTGTGGCATGGCTGAGCTGCCGCCGACGAGCCGCTCCGGGAACTCCACGAAGCCGAACTCCTGCGTGGACCACAGCTGCAGGTCGGTGGCGAGCCGGCTCAGGGTCACCCCGGCCGACGCGGCCGCGGCGAGCGCCCGCAGCGCGGTGTCACGGGCGGCCACCGCGTCCGTGGCGTGCAGCGGCGGACCCGCGAAGCCGAGCAGGGCCGCGGTGCGCGCGGGCCGGATCGGCAGGTCGGTGCCCGCCACCGCGCCCGCGCCGAGCGGACAGCGGCGGCCCAGCTCGTCGACGGTGTGCCGAAGGCCCGCGATGTCCCGGTCGAGTGCGGTGGCGAGGCCCGCGAGGTAGTAGCCGTAGGTGACGGGCATCGCGGGCTGGAAGTGGGTGTACACGGGCATGACCACGTCCCGGTGGACGCGGGCCCGGGACAGCAGGGCCGCCTGGAGGCGGAGCAACTGGCTGAGCAGCTCCAGGAGTTCGCCGCGCAGCCGCATCGCCGTGACGGTGGCCTTCAGGTCGTTGCGGGAGCGCCCGGTGTGCAGCTTGCCGCCGACGTCCGCGCCGAGCTCGGCGACGAGGTGTCCCTCGTACATGAGGTAGAGCCCGCGCGGCGCCGGTGCGCCCACGAGGTCACGGAAGCCGTCGGCCCGCAGGCGGCCGACGCGGTCCAGGAGGGCCGCGGCGGCGGGGCCGGGGAGCAGTCCGCTCTCGGTGAGCATCACGACGTGCGCGAGGTCGACGGTGCTGGTGAGGTCCAGTTCGGCGCGGATGTCGGTGGGGGTCGGCTCGCCGTAGACGACGCGGCGGGTGCGGGGGCCGAGGACGGCGGTGAGGCGGCCGGTGCCGGGGGGCGGAGGCGGATTCGGGGCCGGGGACGGGGCAGGGGGCGGATTCGGGCCCGAGGTCGGGACTTGGGGCGGATTCGGGCCCGAGGGCAGGACCTGGGGCGGATTCGGGGCTTGGGGGGTCTCAAGGGTCCGGGACTGTTCCGGGGGCGGGGCCGCCGGGTCCGGGGCTCGGGACGGCTCCGGGGCCGCGGTGGACGCCGGGGCGCCGAGCGGTGGGGCCGTCACGACAGGACCTGTTCCGCGCGGTCGCGGGCCGCCGGGCGCGGCACCACGCCGGGCACGTCCTCGTAGCCGCGGCGGTTCCACGCGAACCGGGTCCAGGCCTCGCCCGCCTCGTCGGGCGAGGCGACGGTCACGGGTTCGGCGTCGGGGCGCGGGTCGAGGACGTACCCGTTGTCCGCGAGCCAGGCGTCGTCGTACACCGTGGCCTGATAGCGGTAGCCCTCGTCCGGCATCATCACCACGCACAGCTTGTCCGGGTTGCGCCGGGCCCACCACTGCGCGACGAGGTAGGCGGCGCCGCTGGTCGGCCCCTGGAACAGGGCGTGCTGGGCGTGCAGGGCGCGGGTGTGCGCGTACGCCTCCTCGGCGGCGCACCAGTGGACCTCGTCGAAGACGCCGTGGTCGAGGTTGGCGGGCCACAGGCTGTTGCCGAGTCCGCGCAGCGAGCGCGGCCCGTCGTCCTGGCCGAACAGCACACTGCTGTGCGTGTCGACGCCGATGGCGAGGGTGTCCGGGTCGTGCGCGCGCAGGCCGCGCGCGGTGCCGCACATCGAGCCGCCCGAGCCGACGGGGCCCACCAGGCAGTCCACCGCGCCGAGCGTGCGGATCAGCTGCTCGGAGACCCGCTCGTAGGAACGGGGGTTGTCGGGGTTGGTGTACTGCTCGGGGCAGAACGTCGAGGGCAGCGCGGCGCGGATCTCCGCGAGCCGCCGCAGCCTGGCCTCCTGGAAGCCGCCGACGGCGGCGGGCTCCCGGCAGATCTCGACCTTCGCGCCGAGGTCGCTGAGCCTGCGGTACAGGTTCGCGTCGATGGCCGGGTCGCTGACCAGGATCAGCTCGCGCTCGGTCAGCGCGGCCTGCATGGCGAGGGCGAGGCCGAAGGTACCGGACGTGGTCTCGACGATCACCGTGTTGTGGTGCAACTCGCCGCGCTCGCGCGCGCGTTGGAGGATGAAGTGGGCGGGCAGCAGCTTCATCAGGGTGAAGACCGCGCCGTAGAGATTGGGGCCGATCCGCACGAGGCGCGGCATCATCTGCGCCTCGGTGATCGAGTGGTACGTCGGGGGGGTCACCGGCATGGGAGCTCCCTGGGAATCGGGGTGGTGCTGGTCGGTGCGGCGGCGGGCGGAGCCCACGGGGTGGGCGGCGGAGCCCGAGAGGCGGATGGCGAGCGCGCCACGGGGGACGCGGGCCGGGCTCCGCGGGAGGCCGGCGCTGAGGCGGTGCCTCTCCTTCGGTCAGGATCCCGGGGACCCCTGACAGCGGACTGACAGGCCGGACGGGGGTGGGGCGCGGGCCGGACGGCGGTCGGGCGCGGGGCGAGTGGGGGCGGGGCGCGGGGCCCGGCCGGGGTGCCGCAGCTCACGTTCGGCGGTCAGGTCGCTGTCAGCGGGCGGTGGAATCATGGGGGCCGACCGGTGTGCCGTCGCACGCCGGTGGACGACCGGCTGACTGGGGGACGGCAATGGTGTGGACGCAAGCAGTCGAGGCACGGCCCTTCGCGGCGGGCCGCCTGGTGTGCTTCCCGCACGCCGGGGGCTCGCCGTACTTCTACCGCTCGTGGGGCAAGGCGCTCACGGACGTGGAGGTCCACACGGTCTGCTATCCGGGGCGCGCCGACCGCATCGCCGAACCGCCCGCCACGGACCTGAAGGCGATGGCCCGCGACCTCGCCGAGGAGCTGCGCCCGCTGCCCGACGGGCGGCCCACGGCGTTCTTCGGGCACAGCATGGGCGCGTTCGTTGCCTATGAGGTGGCCCGGCTCTGGCAGGCCGACGGCGCGGAGGTGAGCCACTTCTTCGCGTCGGCGGCCCGCGCCCCGCACACGGCGACCGGCACCCCGGAGCGCGCCGCCGAGGTGGACGACGCGGCCGTCCTGCGCACCCTCGCCCAGCTCGGCGGCACGGACGCTGAGCTGCTCGACAACCCGGTGTTCCTGGAGCTCGTGATGCCGTACGTGGGCGCGGACTTCCGGATGGTCGCGGGCTACGCGGGCGGCCCCGACGCGCTCCTCGACTGCCCCGTCACGGTGCTGCGCGGCGAGGCGGACACCCGGGTGAGCCCCGCCGAGGCCGCCGCCTGGTGGGAGCAGACCCGGGGCCCGGTCACGCTGCACACGCTCGCCGGCGGGCACTTCTACCTGACGGACGAGCCGCCGCTGCGGATCGTCGAGGACGCCCTGCGCGCGAGCTGAGGCCGGTGGGCGCGGGCTGAGGCCAGTAGGCGCGGGCTGAGGGTCGGGGGGCGCGGACCTGGCCGGGGCGGGCCCTCGTCAACTCCCGCCGCGCCCCCGGTACATCTCGGCGAGCAGGAACGCCAGGTCCAGGGACTGGGCGCGGTTGAGGCGGGGGTCGCAGGCCGTCTCGTAGCGGTGCGGCAGGTCCTCCTCCAGGACGGCGTTGCCGCCGCCGACGCACTCGGTCACGTCGTCGCCGGTCAGCTCGACGTGGATGCCGCCGGGGTGGGTGCCGAGCTCCTGGTGGACCTCCACGAACCCGCGCACCTCGTCGAGGACGGTGTCGAACCGCCGGGTCTTGTGGCCGCTCGGCGCCGTCGTGGTGTTGCCGTGCATCGGGTCGCTGACCCATGCGACCAGGGCGCCCTCGGCGTTGACCTTCTCCACGAGGGTGGGCAGCAGGTCCCGCACGCGGTCGGCGCCCGCGCGCACCACGAACGTGAGACGGCCGGGCTCCCGGTCGGGGTCGAGCCGGTCGAGCAGGGCGAGGACGGTGTCGGGGGAGGTCGTCGGGCCGAGCTTGACGGCGATGGGGTTGGCGACGCGGGAGAAGTACTCGACGTGGGCGCCGTCGAGGTCGCGGGTGCGCTCGCCGATCCAGAGGAGGTGGCCGCTGGTGGCGTAGGCGCGGCCGGTGCCGAGGTCGGGGTCGGGGTCGGTGCGGGTTCCCGGGTCGGTGCGGGTTCCCGGTTCGGTGCGGGCAGCGGGCTCGGTGCGGGTCAGGGCCGCCTCGTAGTCCAGGAGCAGCCCCTCGTGGCCGACGAAGAACTCGGCGGTGGCGAGCTCCCGGGTGTCGACGCCGCAGGCCCGCATGAAGTCGAGGCTGCGGCCGATCTCGTCGGCGAGCTGTGCGTAGCGCTCGCCGGCGCCGGACGCGGCCACGAACCCCTCGTTCCAGGCGTGCACTTGGCGCAGGTCCGCGAAGCCGCCCGTGGTCAGGGCGCGCACCAGGTTGAGGGTGCGCGCCGACGCCTCGTACATCGCGCGCAGGCGGCGCGGGTCGGGGACGCGGGCCGCCTCGGTGAACTCCAGGGCGTTGACCGCGTCGCCCCGGTACGAGGGCAGGACGACCCCGGCGCGCTCCTCGACGGCGCTGGACCGCGGCTTGGCGTACTGCCCGGCCATGCGGCCGACCTTGACGACGGGGAGCGCGGTGGCGTGCGTGAGGACCACGGCCATCTGGAGCAGCGTCTGGAGCTTGCCGCGGATCGCGTCGGCGGTGGCCCGCTCGAAGGTCTCGGCGCAGTCGCCGCCCTGGAGCAGGATGGCCTCGCCGCGCGCGACGGCCGCCATGCGCCGCCGCAGCTGGTCGCACTCGGCGGCGAAGACCAGCGGCGGCGCGGTGGCCAGGTCGTCGGTGACGGCCCGCAGGGCGCGCGGGTCCGGCCAGTCGGGCTGCTGCCGGGCGGGGAACGCCCGCCAGGATTCGGCGGCCGGATTCTTCGCCGCGATTTCCCTTTTGCTGGCTCTTGCGCTGGCTTTCATGACGGCCTTCCCCGTGCGGACATAGGACAGGAGGAACGGAAACGCCCCACAACTGAATCCGTACGGCCCCGCCGGGGTCAAGCGTTTCGGAATTGGTCCGCCCCGAGTCCCCGGAATTGGTCTGGCACGGTTCACGGCACCGCTGTTTGACTTTCCGGCAGCACCGAAAGGCGGCCGTGGGACAAGCCGACGGCGGCGAATTCACAAGGAGTTCACCATGCCGGACTTCACGCCGGACCGCACGCCGGACTTCACGCCGGTCGACGTGCGGGTGACCGATGCCGAACTGCCCCGCCACGACCCCCTGGACCTGTACGTCCCCCTGCGCGCGGCCCTCGGCGGGGACGACGTGTTCCTGTTCGAGAGCGTCGACGGCGCCGACCAGGACCGCCGTGCGGCCGTCGTCGGCTTCGGGCGGCTCGCGGAGATCCGGGTGTACGACGGGTACGTCGACCTCGACGGCACGCCCGCCCTCACCCGCGCGCTCGCCGGTGCGGCCCTGGCGGCCGGGCTGCGCGGGGACCATCCGCGGGAGCCGGACCCGGGCGTGCACCGGCTCCGCCTCACCGCCGCCGACCAGGTCTGGGACTTCCTCGGCCGCGCGCAGCACCTGTTCGCCCTCGACACCGAACTGCCCACGACGGCCTACGCGTTCGGCTTCCTCACCTCGCTCGCGTACGAGGCCGCCTGGCACCTGGAGGCGCTGCCCGCCAGGACCGGGGAGCCGGACGCGCCGGACATCACGCTGACGCTCTTCAGGGACACCGTCTGGTACGACCTGGCCGACGGGTCGGTGCGCCATCTGCGGGCCGAGAGCCGGGCGTTCGGGGACGGCGATCCGACGGCGGCCCGGGCGGTGGCGCACGAGGCCGCACACGCGGCGGCACGGTCGGGCGCGCGGCCGTCCGCGGTGGTCCCCGAGGCGCCCGGGCCCGAGTCCGTGCGGGACAGCGTGGACCGCGAGACGTTCCTGGGCTGGGCGAGGACCTGCCTGGAGCACATCGGGGTCGGCGACGTCTACCAGATCCAGATCGGCCACCGCATCGACGTCCGCACCGCGTTGACGCCCGTCGACGTCTACCGGCGGCTGCGCGCCCGCAACCCGTCGCCGTACATGTATCTGATGCCGCGCGCGGGCCGCACCCTGATCGGGGCGAGCCCTGAGCTGTTCTTCCGGATCGAGGGCGACGAGATCGTGATGCGCCCCATCGCGGGCACCGCGCGGCGCGGCCCCGACGAGGAGGAGAACCAGCGCCGGGTCAAGGAGATGCGCGAGTCCATCAAGGAGCAGGCCGAGCACATCATGCTGGTCGACCTGTGCCGCAACGACATCGGCCGGGTCACCACGGCGAGCACCAAGCCGGTGGACCGGCTGATGGCCGTGGAGGGCTTCAGCCACGTCTTCCACCTGGTGTCGACGGTGTCGGGGCAGCTAGAAGAGGGCGCGGGCACCTGGCAGGCGGTGCGGGCGACGTTCCCCGCGGGCACCATGACCGGGGCGCCGAAGGTGCGCGCCATGGAGATCGTCGACGGTCTGGAGCGGGAGCGGCGCGGTGCCTACGCGGGCGCGGTCGGCCTGGTCGACGTGCGCGGCTGGAGCGAGCTGGCGCTGTGCATCCGCACGGTCGAGCACGACGGGGACACCTACTCCACGCAGAGCTCGGCGGGGCTCGTCGCCCAGTCCGAGCCCGAGGCCGAGTGGCGCGAGACGCTGGCGAAGATGGGCGCCGCGTACTGGGCCCTCACCGGTGCGGAGCTGCTGCCGTGACCGGCGCGCCGCACCTTTGGCCGCTCGGGCCGCGCGGGCTCACCCCGCCGCCCGCACCGGCCGGGCCCCGCGCGCGGTCCGCGTACGACACTCCCCCGGCCCCGTACGAGAGAGGCATCCCGGACATGAACGTCCTGCTGATCGACGCCTACGACAGCTTCGTCCACATCATCGACCAGTACCTGCGCACGCTCGGGGCGCGCACCCGGGTGGTGCGCTCGCTGACCCGCTCCCCCGCCGAGCTGGCCGCGACCGAGCCCGACGCGGTGGTCCTCGGGCCGGGGCCCGGGCATCCCGCCGCGTCCGGGCACGTGGAGCTGGTACGGGAGTTCGCGGGGCGGGTGCCGCTGCTCGGCGTGTGCCTGGGGCACCAGGCCGTCGCGCTCGCGTACGGCGGGCGCGTCGAGGTGGCCGGGCAGGTGATGCACGGGCGCACCAGCACCGTGCGGCACGACGGCGCCGGGGTCTTCCAGGGCCTCGGGCACACCCTCGAAGCCACCCGCTACCACTCCCTGGTCGTCGCCGAACCGCTGCCCGCGCAGCTGGTGACGACGGCCACCGCCCTCGACCACGGGTACGTGATGGGCCTGCGGCACCGGACACTGCCCGTGGAGGGCGTGCAGTTCCACCCCGAGAGCATCATGACGAACGGGGGGCTCGCGATGATGGAGAACTTCCTCGGGCAGGCCGCTGCCGCCCGGGCCGGGGCCGCCGAAGCCGGGGCCACGGCGCCCCCGGCCGGATTCGGGGCCGCCACCGCCGCGTTCACCTCCCCCTGACCACCTCCGCGAGCTCCCGCACCGCCTCCGTGACGCCCGAGCGGGGCAGGTGTGCGTGGCCGACGACCAGGGCGGGCGCGGTGGGCCCCGGCCGGGCGTGGAACGCCGCGCCGCCGCGCACCAGGACGGACCGGGCGAGCGCCCCGGCGACCACCGCGGCCTCGTCCACGTGCCGGGGCAGCCGCACGTACGCGTGCAGGCCCGCCGCCCGGCCGATGACCCGGGCGCCGGGCAAGTGTTTCCGCACGGCCTCCTCCAGGGCCTCGCGGCGGCTGCGGGCGCGGGCGTTGAGGCGGCGCAGATGGCGGTCGAACAGGCCGCCGCGCAGGAGTTCGGCGAAGGCCAGCTGGGTGAGGGTGTCCGTGCCCAGGTCCTGGCGGGCGCGCACCCTCAACAGGCGGTCGAGGAGCGGCCGGGGCGCGGCGATCCAGCCGAGGCGCAGGCCGGGGGCGAGGGTCTTGCTGGCCGTGCCCGCGTACACGACGTGGTCGGGGGCCTCGCGCTGGAAGGCGAGCGGGCGGATGCCGCCCTGTTCGTACCAGAGCCCGCCGTCGTAGTCGTCCTCGATCACCAGGCCGCCGGTGTCGCGCGCCCAGCGGGCCAGGGCCTCGCGGCGGCTCGCGGACAGTTTGACGCCGGTGGGGAACTGGTGGGCGGGCGTGACCAGGACGGCGCGCAGGCCGGACGCGGCGAGCGCCTCGACGTCGACGCCCTCGGCGTCCACGGGCAGCGGCACCGGGCACAGGCCGCTGTCGCGCACGAACTGCCGCTGCCCGGGGTGGCCCGGGTCCTCGATGCCGAGCGCCGTCACCCCGTCCTGGGCCAGGGCCGCGCACACCAGGGACAGCGTCTGCGCGAATCCCGCGACCACCATCACCTGGTCGGCGCCCGTGCGCACGCCCCGCAACCGGCCCAGGCAGTGGGCCAGTTCGAGGCGCAGCGCCGGCTCGCCGGCGAGCGGCGGATAGCCGTGGCCGGTGGCGTCGGCGCGGTTCAGGACGCGCTGGTAGCAGCTGAGCCACTCGCGGCGCGGGAACGCCGCGAAGGTGTGGCCGCCGGGTCTGAGGTCCCAGCGGGCCCCGGCGGCGTGCGCGTCCGGTCCCTCTTCCAGGAGGGCGGGCACGACCTGCGGCGGCTCGGCCTCCAGGTGCGCCACCACGCGGGTGCCCGCGCCCCGCACCGCCTCCAGATAGCCCTCGGCGACGAGCTGCCCGAACGCCTCCACGACCACGCTGCGGGAGACGCCCAGGTCGTCCGCGAGGCGGCGGCTCGACGGCAGGCGCGTGCCCGGGTGCAGGATGCCTTCCGCTATCTCCTTCCTGATGAAGCGCTGTATCTGGGAGGTCAGGGACTGTTCGGATTCCCTGACGACGTCCACTGCCATGTGCAGGGCCACGGCCCCTCCCTTTCCTGTGCCTCGTGAACTTCTTCGAGTTCTTCTGGAATTGGCCCGTACGGCTCCTCGAAAAGTGGTCTGGAATGTGTGTCGGCCGCTCTCCAGAATGAAAGGGACGTGCTCTTCTTCTTCGAGGATTCGAGGAGAATTCCCGTGACCGCCGATGAGCCACAGGGCCGTACCTGGCCGGAACTGCTGAACGCACTGCTGAGCCGCAGGGATCTGACCTCGGCCGAGACCGCCTGGGCGATGGATCAGGTGATGTCGGGCGCCGCGGGACCCGCGCGGCTCGCGGGTCTGATGGTGGCGCTGCGCGCCAAGGGCGAGACCGCCGAGGAGATCGACGGCCTGGTCGACGCCATGTACGCGCACGCCGTGCCGCTGTCCGTGGCCGGGCCCGCCCTCGACATCGTCGGCACCGGTGGCGACGGCTCCCACAGTGTCAACATCTCCACGATGTCGGCCGTCGTCGCCGCCAGCGCCGGGGCGCGCGTCGTCAAGCACGGCAACCGCTCGGCGTCCTCGGCGTGCGGCTCCGCCGACGTCCTGGAGGAGCTGGGCGTGGCGCTCGACCTGCCCGCGCCGGAGATCGCGGAGGTGGCGGAGGAGGTGGGCATCACGTTCTGCTTCGCGCCGCTGTTCCACCCGGCGATGCGGCACGCGGCGGGGCCGCGCCGGGAGTTGGGCATCCGCACGGTCTTCAACATCCTGGGCCCGCTGACGAACCCGGCCGCGCCGGTGGCCCGTGCGGTGGGCGTGGCCGACGCCCGGCTCGCGCCGCTGCTCGCGGCCGTCCTCGCCCGGAGGGGCGTGTCGGCGCTTGTCTTCCGGGGTGACGACGGGATGGACGAGCTGACGGTCACGACTACCTCCACGGTCTGGTCGGTCTCCGGCTCCGGGGTGCGCGAGGAGTCCTTCGACCCGAGGGACATCGGCATGGCGTACGCCACCGGGGACGCGCTGCGCGGCGGTGACCGGACGCACAACGCGCGGGTGGCACGCGAGTTGGTCGCGGGGGCCCGCGGTCCGGTCAGGGATGCCGTCCTGCTCTCGGCCGCCGCGGGGCTCGCGGCCCTTGAGCCGAGCACCGCCTGCGTCACGGAGCGCATCGCCGCCGGGGTGGACCGCGCCGCCGAGGCCCTCGACTCGGGCGCCGCCGCGGCCGTGCTCGACCGGTGGGCGACGGTCACGACGAAGCGCCGCGACCAGGGGGCGTGAGCGGGACAGCCGGGACGAGCACCGTCCAACGGGCCCCGGGCGACCGGGGCCTTCGGCCGTCGGGAGGGCAACTGCCACGAGCCCGGGCCGGACCACACGCCACAGGCTCAGGCTCAGGCAGAACCAGGTTTCACAAGCACAAGCACAAGCGCAGACGCCTGTTCAGACGCAGACGCAGACACGAACCCCGCGCTCACCCGATCCCCCCGACCCCCCGCCCCCGCTGCCGCGCCAGGCCCCGCCCCGCCGCCACCAGTTCGGCCACCGCCTTCCTGCTGTCGCCGCCCGTCACCACGGACTCGCCCACGAGGATCGCGTCGGCGCCCTGGGCCGCGTACGCCATGGCGTCTTCGGGGCCCCGGACGCCGGACTCGGCTATGCGCACCACGCCTTCCGGAATCTCCGGGGCGAGCCGGGCGAACATGCCTCGGTCCATCTCCAGGGTGCGCAGATCGCGGGCGTTGACGCCGATGATCCAGGCGCCCGCGTCGAGGGCGCGCTTGACCTCCGTCTCGTCGTGCACCTCCACCAGGGGCGTCAGGCCGATCTCGGCGGCCAGCGCCAACAGCTCGGCGAGCAGCGGCTGTTCGAGGGCGGCGACGATGAGCAGGACCAGGTCCGCGCCGTGCGCCCGCGTCTCCCAGAGCTGATACGGGTCGACGATGAAGTCCTTGCGCAGGAGCGGCACCCGCACCCGCGCCCCCACCGCGTCCAGGTCGGCGAGGTGGCCGCCGAAGCGGTGCCGCTCGGTGAGGACGCTGATCGCCGCCGCGCCACCCGATTCGTACTCCGCGGCGAGGCCCGCCGGGTCGACGATGTCGGCCAGGCACCCCCGGGACGGGCTGTTCCGCTTGACCTCGGCGATGACCTTCATGCCGTCCGCCCCGGAGAGCAGCGCGGCGCAGTCCAGGCCGGGGCCGACCTCCGCCACGCGGTCCGAAAGCTCGGCCTCCGGAACCAGCCGGCGCCGCTCCGCCAGGTCGGCCCGCACCGCCCCGATGATCTCGTCGAGCGCGTTCATCCATCCGTCCTTCCCTATGCCGACAAACCTAAGGACGGCCGGAGCCCCGGACCACACCCTTTAGCGTTCGTTGAAAGTCCCAGGTGGGAGGGTGTGGTCCGGCGGTCCGCCCGTCGAGCAGCGGGCTGCGCGCGGTCCGGGGAGCGGCGGCCGGGACCACGTCGGTCCAGGTCACGGCGGTCCGGGCCGCGCCGCTCAGGTCATGGACACCACCACCTTGCGCGTGCCGGTGAAGGCCTCCCGGCCGTGCAGGACGGACATGTTGTCGACGATCATGATGTCGCCGGCCTGCCAGGGCTCGGCGATCCGGTTGGCGCGCTGGGACGCGCGCACGTCGGCGAGGTCCTCGTCGGAGAGCGGAGTGCCGTCGGCGTAGGTGATCCAGTGCGGCAGTTCGTCGTGGTCGTCGATGAGGGAGAGCAGGGTCTCGGCCTCCTCCGGGGGGAGGTTGGAGGGGTGCCACTGGTCGGCCTGGTTGAACCAGGTGTCGCGGCCGGTGCGCGGGTTCTTGCGGATACCCGGCCGGTGCTGGCGCACGCGCAGTCCGCCGTCCTCGGTCCAGGTGAACTCGGCCTCGGACGCGGTCAGGAACTCCTCGACGACCGCCTTGTCCTCGGTCTCGAAGGTCGCCTGCCAGGACTTGCCGAGGCCGAAGCCGCCGTGCAGGTGCTGGTGGTAGACGACGCCGTCGGCGAAGCGCGCGCGCACCTCGGGCGCGAGGCCCGCGAGCAGCGCCTCGCCGTCGCACACGGGGGTGGCGCCGCCGGTGTCGGCCGCGTCGAGGCAGCAGAAGTACAGCCGTGTCGGCCAGGCCTTGGCGTACGACATCTCGTTGTGGAGGGAGATGTCGTAGCGCGCCGGGTACTCCGTGGACGTGAAGACGCCGTCGGACACAGTGGCGCGCGGGGTGTTGCCGCCGCGGTAGCTGCCGATGAGGGAGTCGCCGAAGCGGGTGACGGTGCGGTGGAAGGCGGCGGCGTCCGCGATGCCGAGTCCGCGTACGAGCACGGCGCCGCACTCGGCGATCAGCTCGTCGGCCCGCACGCGCACTGCCTCCCAGGAGTCGGATGCTCCGCTTCCGGCCCCCTTACCCACCTGGACGCCGCTGTCACCACGCGCCCCGGAGCCACCGTCCGACCCGGAGCCACCGTCCGACCCGGAGCCACCGTCAGCCCCGAAGTCACCGTCCGCCCCGAAGTCGCCCTCGACGTGCAGCACGGCCAGCGTCGTCCCGCCCGTCGTACGCCTCTCGTCACGCATCGCCGTCCGTCCTTTCCCTGGCCGGCTCCGCCGTGAAGGCGACGGGCAGACCGCTGTAGCCGTGTACGAAGTTGGAGTAGAGCCGCCGCGCGGGACCGCGCAGGTCGATCCGCGCGACCTGGTCGCGCACCGTCTCGACCATGGCGTTCACATGGACGCGGCCGAGGAACGCGCCGAGGCAGAAGTGCGGGCCGTGCCCGAAGACGACGTGCTTGTTGGGGCTGCGCCCCACGTCGAAGGAGTACGGGTCGGTGAAGACGTCCTCGTCGAAGTTGGCGGAGCTGTTCCACAGGGTGACGACGTCGCCCGCCTTGATGACCTGCTCGCGCAGGGGTACGTCGACGAGGGCGCGGCGCCCGAAGTGCATGGCGGGCGTGGTCCAGCGCAGGATCTCCTCGGTGGCGCTGTCGGAGGTGACCTCGCCCGCCTTGAGGCGCCGCCACTGCTCCGGGTTCTCGGCGAGCGCGATGAGACCGCCGACGAGGGACATGCGGGTCGACTCGTCGCCGCCGAGGATCAGGCTGTAGCAGTTGAGGACGATCTCGTCCTCGGTCAGCGGCTCCCCGTCGACGGTCGCGGTGGCCAGGACGCTGATGACGTCGTCGCCGGGGGCGCGGCGTCGCTCGGCGGCGAGTTCGGAGAGGTAGAGCAGTATCTCGTTGCGCGCCATGAGCGATTCCAGCTCGCTGTCCTCGCTGCTGTGCCGGGACAGGGTCTGGGTGTTCCACTCGACCAGGCGCGGGCGGTCGGCGTGCGGGATGTCCATGAGGTCGCCCATGGTGTGGATCGGCACGTGGTCGGCGACGTCGGTGACGAAGTCGGCGTCGCCCGACTCGACGGCGCGGGCGACGAGTTCGCGGGTGTGCCGGTGCACCCCGTCGACGACGGGCTGCAGGACGCGCGGCGCGAAGGACTTCAGCATGAGGTTGCGGATCGCGCGGTGGCGGGGCCCGTCGGTGACGGCGAGCATCTTGCCCGCGGCGGAGTCGCCGCCCTGGAGCAGGGTGGTGAGGACGTTGCCCTTCTCCGAGGTGAACCGCTTGTTGTCGCGGTACACGGCGACGGCGTCCTCGTACTTGGACACCACCCAGAAGCCGGGCGCGCGCTCGGTCGGCGGGTGCCAGTGGACGGGGCTCTCCTCGCGGAACCGCCGCCACAGGGCGTGCGTGTCCACGTCGTGGAAGGTGCGGGGGTCGGTGAGGTCGACGGCTGCCGGGTCCGGCGGCGCCAACACCTGGGTCAGGGACATGAGGTGACTTCCTTCAGGCACGGGGCTCAGGAGCCCGCGGTACGGAACCGGGCCTAGGAGCCCGCGGTACGGAACCGGCGCAGGCTCACGACGACGCAGGTCGCGAAGAGCGCGCCCAGGGTCACGGCGACCACCACCAGCGGATGCTCGCCGGGGAAGCCGCCGCCGCTGGTGGCCGGGTTGCCCCACAGGTCGCGGCAGGAGGCGATGACGGCGCTCACCGGGTTCCACTCGGCGACCGGGCGGATGGCGCCCGGCATGGACTGCGGGGCGAGGAACGCGCTGGACAGGAACGGCAGGACGACCACGATGAACGGCGCGACCACGCTGATCGTCTCCACGCTGCGCAACGTCATCGCGAGGAGCACGCCGAGCCAGAGCATCGCGTACAGGAAGAGCGCGACGATCCCGAACCCGGCGAGCGTGGGCAGCACCCCGGTGTGCGAGCGCCAGCCGAGCGCGAGGCCCGCGCCCGCCGTGACGGCGAGCCCGGCGAGCCCGACGAGGAGGTCGGCGAGGGTGTACCCGATCGGCACCGCGGATCTGCTGATCGGCAGCGAGCGGAACCGGTCGACGAGCCCGCCGCGCAGGTCCATGGCGATGGACACCGCCGTCGGCCCGACGCAGGCGAGGCCGACCTGCACCGCGCCGCCCGCGAAGACGTACTCGGTGTACTCGCCGCCCGCGGGCAGCGTGATGGCGTCCCGGAAGAGATAGCCGAGCAGGACCATCGACACCAGCGGGTTGAGGACGATGCCGATGGCCCGCCCCGGGGCCCGGCGCAGCCGCCGGAGCCTGCGGCCCGCGACCGCGAGGACCTCGGTGAGGAGGGCCGCGGGGCCGGTCCGGGCGGGCGGCAGTGCGGCACCGGGCGGGCCGCCGGGTCCTGGCCGCCCGGCGGGTCGGCCCGCCGGCGGGCCCGGCTCCAGGAGGGTGGCGGTCATGACGTCTCCCGCCCGGCCCTGGCCGCACGCTCCGACTTGGCCTGCATCCGGGCCAGTTCGGCGGCGACGAGCGGCCCGATCTCGGCGAGCGGCCCGGGGTCGAGCATGTCGTCGTGCGCGCACTCGACGCGGTGGACGGCCACTTCGCCCGTGCAGTACGGCTCCCACAGCCGCTCCTTGTCCGTCACGTCGCCCCAGGGCGAGTGGTCGGCGAGGAAGAGCCGCATCCGGCCGTCGAAGGCGCCCGGCGTGTAGTCGGGGATGATCGCCTGGTGCCGGGCCATGAGCCGCAGCATCCGGCCCATGCGCTCCTCGCCGAGCCGCGCCAGCGGGTTGCCGTCGCGCCGCAGGACGTCGATGACGTCGTCGGAGGTGAGGTCGCGGTCGCCGAACTCGGAGCGGTGGTGGCCGACGCCCTCCAGGAACCAGGCGAGCATGTTCTGCTCGCCGCCCCTGGTGTCGGCCACTCCGGTACGCGGATACGAGTCGAGGTTGGCCACCAGGCCCACCTCGTCCCCGGCCGCGCGCAGCTGCACGGCGATCTCGTACGCGACGATCCCGCCGAAGGACCACCCGAGGAGGTGGTACGGGCCGCTGGGCCGTACGCCCTTGATGAGCCGGACGTACGCGGCGGCGATGTCCTCGATGCTGTCGGGCAGCGGGGCGCCCGCGACGACGGCGGGCGCCTGGATGCCGTACACCGGGTGCTCCGCGTCGATGTGGCGCGTGAGCGGCAGGTACGAGAGGGCGAGTCCGACGCCGCTGTGCACGCAGAACACGGGCGGGCGCGAGCCGGTCTCGCGCAGCGGGAGGACGGTCGCGAAGGGGTCCGCCTCGTCGTTCCCGGCCGCCGTGCCCTGCGAGCCGATGGCGTCGATGGCGTCGGCGACGATCTGGGTGCTGCCGCGGGGGGCCGGGGACGCGGCGGGGGGCGCGGGGGCGGGGTCCGGTGCGGGGTCCGGTGCCTCGGGGTCCTGCGGGGTCTCGGCCGGTTCCGGGGTCAGGGTCGCGGCCAGGGCCCGCACGCTCTGGTGCGCGAAGACGTCCGCGATGCTGATCTTCAGCC
The DNA here is from genome assembly GCF_042677545.1 of Streptomyces sp. NPDC127108. Classification (NCBI taxonomy): domain Bacteria; kingdom Bacillati; phylum Actinomycetota; class Actinomycetes; order Kitasatosporales; family Streptomycetaceae; genus Streptomyces; species Streptomyces sp. NPDC127108. The sequence continues at coordinate 126,461 of NZ_JBHXTE010000008.1, forward strand.
CGGCCTTGCGCGCCTGGCTGACGAGGCGCAGCGACTTCATGCTGTCCATGCCGCCGGACACCTCGAAGAAGTTCTCCTCGGCGGCGAACCGCTCGACGCCCAGGAGCCCCGCGACGATGTCGCAGAGGGTGTCCTCGGCGGTGGGGAGCAGGGGTTCTGCCACGGGCTCCACGGCTTCGGCCGCCTCGGGGGCCGCCTCGGGCTCCACGACCGCCTCGGCCACCGCCTCCACCCCCAGCTCGCCGAGCCGCACGTCCGGGTCCGCCGCCACGGCCCGCAGCACCCGCGTGAACTGCTCGACCATGTGCTCCGCGGTGGCCCGCGCGTACAGGTCGGTGCTGAAGGTGAGGAGCCCGCGCAGGCCCTCGTGGCCGGGCCAGGCGACCAGTTCGAGCAGCAGGTCGAGCTTGGCGTGGTCGGAGCCGACGTACTCGGGGCGGACCGTGAGGCCCGGCAGGTCGAGGTCCGTGACGCCCTCCGTGCGGACGCCGAGGCCGATCTGGAACAGCGGGTTGCGGCTGAGCGAGCGCGGCGGCTTGAGCGCGTCGACGACCTGGTCGAAGGCCACGTCCTGGTGGGCGTACGCCGCGAGGTCGGTCTCCCGGAGCCGCCCGAGCAGCTCGCGGAAGGTGGGGTCGCCGCCGGTGTCGCCGCGCAGGACGAGGGAGTTGATGAACATGCCGACGAGGTCGTTCAGCGACTCGTCGGCGCGGCCGGCCACCGAGACGCCGAGGGGGATGTCGGTGCCCGCGCCGAGCCCGGTGAGGAGGGCCGAGAGGGCCGCCTGGAAGACGATGAAGTCGGTGCTGCCGGTGGACCTCGCCAACGCCGCGAGCGCGTCGGCGAGGTCGCGCTCCACGTCGAAGAGGACCACGTCGCCGTGCGAGGCACTCGCCTCCGGGCGCGGGAAGTCCGTCGGCAGGTCGAGCTCGTCGGGAAGACCGGCGAGGGCGTCCCGCCAGAAGGCCAACTGCCGCCCGGCCAGACTCTCGGCACCCCCGTCGCCGTCACCGCCGCCGTCGAGCAGCTCCCGCTGCCACACCGCGTAGTCAGCGTACTGCACCGGCAGCGGCGTCCAGCGCGGCGCGTGCCCGGCGGCGCGGGCCCGGTAGGCGGTGGCGAGGTCGTTCTGCAGGGGCTCCATCGACCAGCCGTCGAAGACGATGTGGTGCAGAACCAGGAGCAGCACGCACTCGTCGGGCCGCACCGGGAAGAGCCGGGCCCGCCACGGGAGTTCGACGGTGAGGTCGAAGCCCTGGTCGCCCTCGGCGGCGAGCGCGGCGGCAAGGTCGGCCTCCGGGACGGTGACGGCCTTCAGGTGCGGCCCGCCGGTCGCGGCGTCCCGCACCTCGGGCGCGGGCACGCCGTCGGTCTCGGGGATCACCGTGCGCAGCACCTCGTGGCGCGCGGCCACGTCGGTGAGGGCCCGCTGGAGCGCGGCGGTGTCGAGGCGGCCGGTGAGCCGGAAGGCCAGGAGCGTGTTGTACGAGCCGTCCTCGCGCCCCTGTCGCCGGTTGAGGAACCACTGGCGCTGCTGGCTGTACGACAGGGGCCGGTCGGCGCCCGCCGGTGCCGGGGTCAGCGGCGGCCTGGCGTGGGCCGCCGCCTCGACGTGCCCGGCGAGGGCCACGACGGTGCGGGCGTCGAACAGCGCGCGGATGGGCAGTTCCACGCCGAGCGCGGTGCGGGCGCGGCTGACCAGGCGGGTGGCGAGCAGCGAATGCCCGCCGATCTCGAAGAAGTCGTCGTCGATGGAGACGTGGTCGGCGCCGAGGATGTCGGCGAACAGGCCGCACAGGATGCCCTCGGTGAGGGTGCGCGGCGCGCGTCCGCGCGAGGCCGCGCCGAGTTCCGGGTCGGGCAGGGCCCCCCGGTCCAGCTTGCCCTGGGCGGTCATCGGCAGCGCGTCGAGGGCGACCACGGCCGAGGGCACCATGTAGTCGGGCAGGGCCTCGGCGAGGCGGTCGCGCAGGGCGGTGGTGTCGGCGGCGGCGACCCCCGCGCCCGTACCGGAGGAAACACCGGCACCGGAGGAAGCACCCACACCGGAAGCGGCAGCTCCCGGCCCGGATCCCGTGCCCGGCCCGGAGGCCACCACGTACGACACGAGCCTGCGCTCCCCCGCCTCGTCCTCCCGCACCACCGTGACGGCCTGCTCCACGCCCGCCTGGGCGAGCAGCGCCGAGGAGATCTCGCCCAGCTCGACGCGGATGCCGCGCAGTTGGACCTGGTCGTCGACGCGGTCGAGGTAGTCGAGTTCGCCGTTCGGCAGCCAGCGCACGAGGTCGCCGGTGCGGTACATGCGTTCGCCCGCGGGGCCGTAGGGGTCGGCGACGAAGCGCTCGGCGGTGAGGCCGGGCCGGGCGAGGTAGCCGCGGGCGAGGCCGCCGCCGACGTACAGCTCGCCGGGCACGCCGGGCGGTGTCGGCCTGAGGTCGCGGTCGAGGACGTACACGCGGTGGGCGTTGGTGGGGCGGCCGATGGGCGGACGCCCTGATGCGGTGAGGGGGCCGCTGACCGTGCAGCCGACGACGGCCTCGGTCGGACCGTACCCGTTGAACATCTTCACCGACCCGGCCCACCGCTCCACTACCTCCGCGGGCACGGCCTCGCCGGTGCCGACCAGGCGCAGGTCGGCGGGGAGCGTGGCGCCCTCGGGGAGCGCGCCGAGGACGACGGGCGGCAGGGCGACGAGGTTGATGCGGGCGTTGTTGATCAGGTCGACCAGGGGCTGTCCCGGGGTGCGGCACTCCTCGTCGGCGATGACGAGGGTGCCGCCGGGGAGCAGCGCCAGCATGATCCCGAAGATGGACGCGTCGAAGCTGAACGAGGCGAACTGCAACACCCTGGTGTCCGTGTCGAGTTCGAAGCGGTCGGAGAGGCTGTCGACCATCGCGAGCAGCCCGGTGTGCGCCACGACGACGCCCTTGGGGCGGCCGGTGGAGCCGGAGGTGTAGATGATGTACGCCGGGTGCCGCGGCCGCAGCGGAGCGGTCCGGTCGGCGTCGGTGAGGTCGGCGGCGTCGAGGGCGGTGAGGCGCGCTGCGGTCTCCGGGGCGTCGAGCAGGACCAGGCGGGTCGTGGCGTCGGCGTGCGCGCCGACGGTCCCGGGCAGTCCGGCGGGCCGCTCCGCGAGGGCGGTGTCCGTGAGGAACACCGTCGGGCGGGCGTCCTCGACCATGTAGCCGACGCGGTCCGCGGGGTACTCGGAGTCCACGGGGACGTAGGCGGCGCCCGCCTTGACGGCGGCGAGGGCCGCGACGAGCAGGTCCGGGGTGCGCGGCAGCATCACCGCGACGGCCCGTTCGGGTCCGGCGCCGAGCTCGACGAGCAGCCGCGCGAGCCGGTTGGCGCGGGCGTTGAGGTCGGCGTACGGCACCTCCTGCTCGCGCAGGACCACGGCGGTCTTGTCCGGGGTCTCGGCGGCCCGCGCCTGGAACACGTCGGTGGCGAGCCCGCCGCGCTCCGGACGTGCCCCGCCGCTGCCCGACCAGTCGCCGAGCACCTGGCGCAGCTCGTCCTCGCCGAGCGCGTCGAGGCGGCCGAGGGGGGCGCCGGGCGCGGCGGCGAGCTGTTCGAGGACGCGGGTGAAGCGGCGTACGAACACGGCGACTTCGCCGGTGTCGAAGATGTCGGGGCGGAACTGGGCCTCCAGGCGCATCCGGTGGCCCTCGACCGGGAACACGCCCATCGCCAGGGGGTATTCGGCGACGACGCGGGCGTTCCAGGCCCGCGTTGACAGGCCGGGGACGTGCTCGCCGAGGGTGTCGAGGGCGCCGGACGGATAGTTGTGGAAGCTGACGACGGTGTCGAAGAGCTCGCCCGCGCCCGCGCCCTGCTGGACGTCCGCGAGGCCGAGGTGCTGGTGCGGCTCCAGGGCGAGTTGGCGGTCCTGGAGGTCGGTGAGCATCGTCTCGAACGGCACGGACGGGTCGAGCGTCACCCGCACCGGCAGCGTGTGCATGAACGCGCCGACGATCCGCTCCACGTCCGGCAGGTCCGCCGGGCGCCCGGACGCCACCGCGCCGAACGTGACGTCGCGCCGCCCGGTGAGGCGGCCGAGCGCGACGGCCCAGCAGCCCTGCATGACGGTGTTCAGGGTCAGGCCGCGCGCGTGCGCCCACGCGGAGACGGCGGCGGTGAGCTTCTCGGGCAGCTCGGCCGTCAGCGTCTCGGGCAGCACGGACACCCGGGGCCGGTCGGCCGGGCCGAGCCGCGTCGGCTCGTCGATCCCGGCGAGCTCCTTCTGCCATGCCTCCCTCGCGGCGGCCTTGTCCTGCGCGGCGGCCCACTCCAAGTAGGCCCGCACGGGGGCGATTTCGGGGAGTACGGAGGTGTCGGCGCCGTTGGCCCACAGCGTCACAAGATCGCTCGCGAGGACCGCGGACAGGGACCAGCCGTCGACGAGCATGTGGTGGGTGGTCCACACGACGCGGTGCCGGTCGGCGCCCGCGCGGTAGACGGTGAAGCGGGTCAGCGGGCCCTCGCCGACGTCGAAGCGGCGCAGCCACTCCTCGTCGGTGCGCCGGGCCAGCTCGGCGTCCACGGCGTCGGCGGCCACGTCCGTCAGGTCCACCTCGGCCCATGGCACGTCGACCGCGCCGGGGATCAGCTGGACGGGGTCGCCCGCGTCCCGTTCCCGGAAGCGGGCGCGCAGCCCGGGGTGGCGGCCCACGAGGGCGGTGGCGGCGGCGCGCAGGGCGGCCGGGTCGAGGGGTCCTTCCACGTCGAGGACGACCTGGAGGGTGTAGGCGTCCATGCCCTGCCGGTCGAACTCGGCCTGGAACAGCAGGCCGCGCTGCAGCGGCGACAGCGGCAGGATGTCGTCGAGGCGCGCGAACTCGGCCTCGTACGCCTCGATCTCGCGCTGGGAGACGGTGACGAGCGGGAACTCCGACGGGGTGCGGCCCCCGGCGTCCGGCCGCTCCGCGTGCGCGGCGAGCGCCCCGAGCGCCCGGAACCAGCCGTCGGCGAGCGCCCGTACGTCGTCCTCGGCGAGCAGCGCGCCCGCCCAGGTCCACTCGGCCACGAGCACCGGGCCCTCGGGCCGGTCCTCGGTGAGGGAGACCAGTTCGAGTGCGTGCCGCAGCGGGGTCTCGGGGGCCGCGCCGAGGCCGAACGTACCGGCCTCCATGGTCCAGTCGCGGCGCTCCCCGACGGTGAAGCGGCCCAGGTAGTTGAAGCCGACGCGCGGGGTGCCCGCGCGGCCGAGCACGGCGGCGGTCTGCGGGTTGAGGTGACGCAGCAGTCCGTGGCCGAAACCGTGGTCGGGCAGGGCGCGCAGGGTCTCCTTGACGCGCTTGAGGGCGGCGGAGCAGGCGGGGCCGCCCGCGTGCAGGTCGGCCCACTCGGCGTCGCCGAGGCCGCCGACGTCGCCCAGGTCGAGGGCGACGGGGAAGACGCTGGTGAACCAGCCGACGGTACGCGACAGATCGACGCCACCGTCCTCGGCGGCGCCCGCGAACTGCTCACGGCCGTGGCCCTCCAGCTCGACCAGCGCGCGCCCGGCCGGGGCGCCCCGGCGCCGGGCACGGTCGGCGAGAGCCAGCGCGAGGCCCGTCAGGAGCACCTCGTTGACCTCGGTGCCGAAGGCCGCGGGCAGCCGGGTGAGCAGGGCCCGCGTCCGGTCGGCGGGCAGCTCGACGCGGAGCGCGCCCGCGCCGGCGCGCACGTCGACGGCGGGGTCCAGGGGGCGGTCGCCGAGGGCGGCGGCGTCGGGGCCCGGGGTCGACTGGGCGCTCCACAGGGGGAGTTCGGCGACGCGGCTCGCGCTGCGGGCCTCCTCGGCGAGGAGGGTCGCCCAGCGGCGGTAGGAGGTGGCGACGGGGTCGAGCCGGGGGACGCGGCCCGCGGCGAGCGCGGTGTACGCGGCCTCCAGGTCGGGCAGCAGGATCCGCCAGGACACGCCGTCGACGGCCAGGTGGTGGATGACGAGGAGGAGCCTCGGGGCGGCCGTGCTGGTCGCGGCGTCGGGTCCGGCGTCGGCTGCGGCACCGAGCCCGGCGGCGAGACCGGCACCGGTCGCGGCATCGCCACCAGCACCAGCCCCGGCCTCAAGCTCACCCCCGCCCGCTCCCCCGCCCTCGCTCTCCAGCAGCACCGCCTGGACCACCAGCCCGTCCTCGGGGCGCAGTCGTGCCCGCGCCGCCGCCACCTGCTCGGTGAGGACGGCGTCCGGGTCGGCCGTCGGGGCCACGGTGACGCGGCTGAGCACGTCGGCCGCCGCCACCTCGCCCGGGGGCAGCGTCCGCAGCGACCACAGCCCGGCCACCGGCACGCCGAGGCGGAGGCGCAGTGCGTCGTGCTGGTCGAGCACCGTCTGGAGGGCGCGCTCCAGGACGTCGGCGGACACGTCGCCGGGCACGGAGACCGTGACGTACTGGCTGAACTCACGGGTGGCATCAGGGAGTTGGGAGACCTCTTCGCGGAGCTGGTCGACGATCGGGGTGAGGGCGACCTCGCCGACCCCGTCCGCGACGGCGACCGGCTTCGCGGCGGCGCGTCCGGCGACGGCCGCGATGGCCGCCGCGGTCCGGTGCTTGAACACGTCGCGGGCGGTGACGACGAGGCCCGCGCGGCGGGCGCCGCTGACGACCTGGAGGGAGCTGATGCTGTCGCCGCCCAGCTCGAAGAAGCTGTCGTCGGCGCCCACTTCGGGCAGGCCGAGGACGTCCGCGAGCACGGCGCGCAGGATCCGCTCCGCCTCGGGACGCGCCCTGCCGCCCGCGTCGCCGCCGCCCGCGCCCCCGGCCGCCGTACCGCCGAGGCCACCGGTGCGCGCGCCCTCGGCCTGCTCCCAGCGCGGCGCGGGCAGCGCCTTGCGGTCGACCTTGCCGTGGGCGGTGAGCGGGAGTTCGTCGAGGGTCAGGAGCACGGAGGGGACGAGGGCCCCGGGCAGCAGCGCGGCGAGCGCGGCCCGCAGTTCGCCCGGCGCGGGGGCCGCGCCCGTGGTGTCGCCCGCCGTCTCCATGACCACGTAGCCGACGAGGCGGCGCTGCCCCGCCGGGTCCGTGACGGCCGCGGCGACCGCGTCGGCCACCCCGTCCAGGGCCCGCAGGCCCGCCTCCACCTCGCCCAGCTCGACGCGCTGGCCGCGGATCTTCACCTGGTGGTCGCGGCGCCCGACGAAGGCGAGCTGCCCGTCGGGGCGCAGGACCACCTGGTCGCCGGTGCGGTACATCCGGGAGCCGTCGGCGGCGAACGGGTCGGGCACGAAGGTGACGGCGGTGCGCCCCGGTTCGTCGAGGTAGCCGCGGCCGACGCCCCGCCCGGCGATGAACAGTTCGCCCGGCACCCCGCGCGGCACCGGCCGCAGGTCGTCCCCGAGGACGTACAGGCGGGTGTTGCGCAGCGGCCGCCCGATCGGCACGACGGGCGTGTCGAGGTCGGCGGCCGAGCGGACGTAGGCGTGCGTGACGTCGTCGGAGCACTCGGTGGGGCCGTAGAGGTTGGCGAGCGGGATGCCGGGGTGGCGGGCGAACCAGCGGGCGCACAGGTCGGCGGGCAGCGCCTCGCCGTTGGAGATCATCCAGCGCAGCGCGGGCAGCGCGGGCGCGCTCCCGGCGGCGTCCCACACGTCGAGGGCGGCGCGCAGCAGGGACGGTACGACTTCGAGGACGGTCAGGTGCTCCTCGGAGATGACGCGGAACAGCGCGTCGGGGTCGGCGAGGTCGAGGCGGTTCACGGCCCGGACCCGGCCGCCGACGAGCAGTGTGGTGAGGGTCTGCCAGACGGTGACGTCGAAGGTGACGGGCGCGTTGTGGACGAGCGCGTCGGCCGCGTCGAGGCCGAACTCCTCGACCTTGGCGAGCATGTGGTTGACCATGCCGCCGCGCTGCACCATCGCGCCCTTGGGGCGTCCGGTGGACCCGGAGGTGTGGATGACGTACGCGAGGTCGTCGGGGCCGCCGACGACGGGGGCGAGCGCGGTGTCGGGGTCGCGGGTGCCGTCGAGCACGTGGACGGGCAGGGGGCCGCCGGGCAGGTCGGCGGTGATGTGCTCGGCGAGGGCGCGGTGGTGGGCGTCGGTGAGGACGAGGGCGGCGCCCGCGTCGCGCAGGAGCGCGGTGAGGCGGGGCAGCGGGGCGCCGGGGTCGAGCGGCATGAAGGCGCGTCCGGCGCCGAGGACGGCGAGTTCGGCGGTGACGAAGTCGCGGCCGGGCTCGGTGAGGATCGCGACGGGGCCCGTCGGGGCGGGAGCGGTGATCAGCGGCGGGACGGGGCTGGTCGGGCCGGGTCCGGCCCCCGGCTGCGGCACGGCGCCCGTGAGGGCCGATCCGCCCACCGACAGCGACACAGCGCCCGTCAGGGCAGATCCGGCCCCCGACTGCGGCACGGCACCTGTCAGAGCCGATCCACCCCCCGACGGCGACACAGCGCCCGTCAGCACGCGCGACACGGCGCTGGCCCGCCCGACGAGCCCGGCGTAGTCCAGGCTGCCGCCGTCGTCGGTGACGGCCACGGCGCCCGGGGTCTCGGCGGCGCGCTGCCGGATCCGCTCGACGACGCCGAGGTAGGGGGTCTCGCGGACCGGCCCGGTCAGGTCGGCGTCGCTCTCGCCGGGGGCGGCGAGGTCGAGGGCGGACAGCGGGGTGTCGGGCGCGGCGGTCAGGAAGCGGTCCAGGAAGCCGGTGAAGCGGGCGAGGTGGTCGCGGATGTCGCGGGCGTCGTAGCGGGCCTCGTTGCCGCTGAGGTCGACGGCGATCCCGGCGTCGCCCTTGTCGGCGACGGTGAACTCCAGGTCGTCGACGAGGCCGGGGGACGGGGTGTGGATGGTGGCGGTGGCAGGGCCGATGGGCAGGCGCTCGACCTGCGGCAGGACGTTGACGTACGGGCCGAACGGCCTGCGGTCGTCGCTGCCGAGGCCCATGGCGCGGCGGATCTGGCTGACGCGGTGGCGCTGGTGCTTGAGGCCGTGGGTCAGCGACTGGTAGGCGTCCGCGAGGAGTTCGGCGCGGGTCGTCGTGGGGTACGCGGTCAGGCGCAGCGGCAGGCAGTTGACGACGACGCCGGGGGTGGCCTGCATGGCGGCGCCCGCGCGCGCGGTCACCGGCAGGGAGAGGAGCACGTCGTCGGTGGCGGCCATGCGGGCGGTGTACGCGCCGATCGCGGCGACGAGCGCGGTCTGCCAGGTCACCCGGGCCTCCCAGGCCACGGCCCGCAGCCGCTCGGCGACCTCGGCGTCGAGGACGGCCACGTCCCGCAGGAACGTCTGGCCGGGCGGCACGTCGCGGGCGGCGAGGCTGACCAGCGGCGGCCGGTCGGCGACCCGTGCCTGCCAGTAGGCGCGGTCGCGGTCGGCGCGCGCCGAACCTCCGTACGCCGCCTCGGCGTCGGCCAGGGTCGACAGCGGCGCGAAGGCGCCCTCGGTCAGCGGCGTACCGGCGAGCAGCGCCTCGTAGATCGCCGCGAGCCGCCGCCACAGCAGCACGACGCTGAAGCCGTCGGTGACGAGATGGTGGCTGACGAGGCAGAAGAAGGCGCGGTCCGGGCCGATGGTGAACAGGCTCAGGCGGAACAGCGGGACGTGCGCGGCGGCCCGCACCGGGAAGGCGGTGCGCAGGTCGGCGTCGATGGCGGCGCGGGCGGCGGCCTCCGGGTCGTCGGCGCCGCTGACATCGGTGACCGTCAGGGGCAGCCGGTCGAGCTCCTCGACGAACTGCCGGGGCCGGCCGGTCGCGTCCTCGGTGGACTCGGCGAACCGCACCCGCAGGCACTCGGCCTCGACGGCGAGCCGCTCGAGGGCCGCCCGGAAGAGGCCGGTGTCCAGGGGGCCGCGGATGTCCCAGTAGGCGGCGGTGTTGTAGGTCGCGCCGCCGCCGGACAACTGCTCGTCGAACCAGATGTCCTGCTGTCCTGCGGTGAGCGGAAGGCCCTCCGTCGCCGGGTGGTCCGTCGATATGCGGTTCATAGCAATCCCCTAGCGAAGGTCACTGATGTCACAGCCTCGATCGTCGGAAAACCGCGCTGACAGCGGGCTGATGTCGGTCTGACGCCGGTCCGGAGGAAGGTCCGGGAAGGGTCCGGCGGAAGGTCCCGGGCATGCCGGGAGCGCCGTCGGGGCGTCGGCTCCGACGGCTTCTCGTGGCGCTGGTTCAGACGACGAGTCCGCCGTCGACTCCGAAGACCTGTCCGGTGATGTACGAGGCCCGGTCGGAGGCGAGGAAGGACACGAGGTCGGCGACTTCCTGGGGGCGGCCGAAGCGGCCCAGCGGGATGCGTTCGGTCATCCTGCGCACGTGGTCGTCGGAGAGTTCGGAGAGCATGTCGGTCACGATGAAGCCGGGGGCGACGGCGTTGGCGCGGATGCCGTAGCGCCCCGACTCCTTGGCGAGTGCCTTGGTGAAGCCGATGATCCCGGCCTTGGTGGCCGAGTAGTTGGTCTGGGTCGCGTTGCCGTACACCCCGGCGACCGACGACAGCGTGATCACGGAGCCGGTCCGGCGTTTCATCATCGCGAACACGGCGGCCTTGCACAGGTGGTACGTCCCGTCGAGGTTGACGCGGACGACCTGGTCCCAGTCCTCGGGCGAGAGCATGACCAGGGGGTTGTCGCGGACGATGCCCGCGCAGGACACGACGGTGTGCAGCGGGCCGAGTTCGCGTTCGGCGCCGCGCACGAAGTCGCGTACGGCCTCGTGGTCGGCGACGTCGGTCCGCGCGGTGTGCACACGGGCTCCGGCCGCCGTCGCGGCCTCGACGACGGCGTCGGCGGCCTCCTTGTTGGACTGGTAGCAGAAGGCGACGTCGTATCCGTCCTGGGCGAGCCGGATCACCACGTGCCGCCCGATGCCCCGCGAGCCCCCGGTCACCAGGGCCACGCGCCGTGCGGTTGCGGACATGCTGCTTCTCCTCTGTCGGGCGCGGGTGAGTTGTTCGGCCCGTCCGGCCTGGGCGAGTTGTCCGGCCCGTCCGGCGCGGGTGAGTTGTCAGCCCGTCCGGCGCACGGAGGGAATTTCAGCCCGTCCGGCGTTTGAGGACGAGGCCGTTCAGGCCGATCGGGGGTCTGGGGGCGGAGCCCCCAGGGACGGCACCCCGGGGCGGTGGCCCCAAAACGCGGGGTCACACACCGCCAAGCAGGGCGCAGCCCACCGTGCCGTCGCGTTCGACACCGGTCACCAACGCCACCTCACCGGGCCGGAGGCCCCCTTCGCCCGCGGCGGCGAGGACGGCGGCGATCTGGAGAGAGGTGGCCGCAGCCGAGGTGTCCCCGAGCAGCGCGCTCACCCGCAGCCACCGGGGCCGGGCGTCACCGAGCGCGTCACCGACGCCCCGCTCCTCGTGCACGGCGAGCGCCCCGCCGAGGCCGAGGGGCGCGACGAGACGTACGGCGTCGGCACCGACCCCGGCCGCGTCAAGGGCACCGCGCACACAGGCGGCGAGTGCCTGCCGGGCGTCGTCCGGGGCGTGGTAGGCGCGGAAGCGCGTGGCGAGAACCCGAGCGAGCGTCCCCCGCCCCGCGGCGCGAGCGTCCGCGGCGGGTTCCACCAGGAACACGGCCCCGCCCTCGCCGAGCGGCACGTCCCGCTCGGCCTCACCGCGGCCGTGCCACTCCAGCCAGGCGCGCTGCGTGGAGTACTCCTCGGCGGCCCCGCACAGGACGCGGGCGCAGTGCCCGGCCCGGTGCAGCCTGAGGGCGTAGCTGAGGGCGAGCAGGCCGGTCAGGGCGCCGCCCGCGACGGTGGTGTTGGGGCCCTTGATGCCGTGCCGGATGGCGCTCTGCCCGGTCGCGCGGTTCATCACGGTGCTCGGGAACCGGGCGGGGTCGACGTGGTAGGGCCGCTCCCCCGTGAGCGAGTCGCGGGTGAAGTCCATGATGCTCTGTACGCTGCCGGATCCGGTGCCGAGCACCAGGCCGACCTCGTCGGGGCGTTCGGTGAGGTCCGCGCCGCACTCGGCGATGAGGCGGCCCACGGCGGTGACGGCGATCGCCGTCTCCCGGTCCATGGTCCGGGTGCCCTTCCGGCCGACGTACTCGGCGGCGCTGAAGTCCGGGACGATCCCGCCGCGCGTGAACGGGCCGGGGTGGCTCTCGCGGTCGAGGACGGCGACGGCCTCACGTCCGGAGGTGATGCCCGCGCGGAACGGCTCGCCGCCCACGCCGTAGGGGGTGACCGCCGACCAGGCGGACAGGACGAGGTCGTTCATCGCGCGGCCTCCCGGTGGTGCCGGCCGAGGATCAGGACGGCGTTGTTGCCCGCGAACGCGAGCGCGTTGTTCTGCACCACGTCCAGGTCGGCGGGGCGCGCCTCGTTGGGTACGCAGTCCAGGCCGCACTCGGGGTCGGTCTCGCCGTGGTTGACGGTGGGCGGGATGAAGCCCTCGGTGAGGGCGAGGGCGCAGGCGGCGGAGGCGAGCGCGCTGGCCGCCCCCATGGAGTGGCCGATCATCGACTTGATGGAGACGGTGGGCGGCGGGGTCGCGAAGACCTGCCGGATGGCGCCGGTCTCGGTGACGTCGTTGGCGCGGGTGCCGGTGCCGTGCGCGGAGATGAAGTCGATGTCGTCCGGCTTCACCCCGGCGTTGCGGTGGGCCACCTCCATGCAGCGGGCCAGGGAGTCCTGGTCGGGGGCGACGGGGTGGTGGGCGTCGCAGTTCAGGCCGTAGCCGAGGACCTCGGCGTAGATGCGGGCGCCGCGGGCGAGCGCGGAGTCCAGGCTCTCCATCAGCAGGATGCCCGCGCCCTCGCCGGTCAGGATGCCCTTGCGGTCCTTGTCGAAGGGCTGGCAGACCTCGGGGGCGACGGTGCCGAGGCGGTAGAAGCCGACGAAGTTCTTGCGGCACACCGCGTCCGCGCCGCCGCACAGCGCCACCTCGACGTCGCCGTCGCGGATCGCGTCGAAGCCGTTGCCGATGGCGTAGTTCCCGGCCGCGCAGGCGGTGGGGATGGTCAGCGCCTCGACGTCGGTGAGGCCGAGTTCGCGGACGATGCCGGTGGAGAGCCGGCCGGCCTGCGCGCGGCGTGCCACGGCCGGGTCCAGGTGCTCGGGTCCGGCGGCGAGTTGGGCGGCGGTGAGCGTGTCCAGGTCGCGGGTCTCGGCGTCGGTGGTGCCGACGGAGACCAGGGACCTGCGGGCCCGCAGCTCGCCGTGGCTCAGGCCCGCGTCGGCGACGGCCATGCCCGCGGCGGCCACCGCGAACTGGGTGGCTCGGCCGAGGGTGTCCGGGTCGATGTGGTGGATCCAGCGGGCGGGGTCGAAGTCGTCGACCTCGCAGCCGTTGGCGTGTGCGAATCCCGTGGTGTCGAAGCCCGTGATGGGCTTGACGCCGCCCCGGCCGGATCGCAGCCCGTCGAGAAACGCGGCGACGCCCAGTCCGATGCTGGTGACCGTCCCGAGGCCGGTGATCACCACGCGGCGCGGTCGCTGCTCCTTGTCGTGCACCATGCCCTCCAGTCGTCGATGGCCGAGGTCCGTCGGGGGCGGCGGCTAGGCGCGGGCCGCGACCGAGTCGGTGACCACGGCGACGATGCCGTCGAGGTGGATCATGCGGGGCAGGTCGGCCTGGTCGATGTCGACGCCGAAGGCGCGCTCCAGCTGGGAGAGGATCTCGATGGCGGCCATCGAGTCCGCGTCGTGCTCCTCCTTGAAGAGGCTGGTGTCGGTCAGTTCGTCCGGCTCGATCTCGAGGATGGCGCAGACGATGTCCTTGATCCTGGCGCGGTCCACCGCGGCGACTTCCTTGGCTGTAGTCATGCCGACGATGCTGGCGAACGGCCCCTGACAGGTGGCTGATTTACGGCTGACGCAGGAAACGCCGCAGCCCCCGCGCCGCCGGACAGGGCGGTGCGGGGGCTGACACGTGCAGCCGGACGATCGGCGGTCCTCAGGACGACGAGGTCGGCGGGGTGAACCCGTTCAACTCCAGGAAGTCCCGCGGGTGTTCGACGATCCAGTGCCAGTATCCGGGGACCGTACGGGCGTACTCGCCGTAGTACTGGCGGACGGTGTCGACCAGCTTGCGCAGGGTCTCGCGGGGCACCGCGCCGCTGCGCCACACCAGGAGCATCTCGACGCGCTCGGGTCCGGTGAGGGGCACCAGGCGCACGTCCGTGGTGGCGCCGGTGGGCGGCGTGAGGGCGGCGACGCCGAGGTCGCGCACCCAGTTCATCGCCTCGCGGTGCCCGTCGACGCGGTGCAGGATCTCCAGGTCCGGGTGGTCGAAGGCGGCGAACAGCTTCCGCTCGATGGCGTGGAACCAGTGGTCCTGCGAGTAGCGGACCCAGCCGAGCGTGGCCAGTTCGCCCGGCTCCAGGCTGTAGCGCCCGGCGAGCGGGTGCTGCAACGGCAGGGCGAGCCAGACGGGTTCGCGCACGATCAGCATCTTGCCGAGGGCCGGCTCGGGCCCCTCGGCCGCCTCGGCGACGGTGATGCTCGGGACGAGTGCGGCGGTGAGCGTGCCGCTCTGGACGCCCTCGACCGCGGTCGCCGGGTCCATCGTGACGGTCTGCAACTCGACGGCGGGCAGGGCCGACTGGAGCGCGCCGCGCAGGGTCGGCGGCGTCCACTCCATGTTCCCGAACCGCAGCGGGCCCGAGGTGGGCGCGGCCGCCGCGGCCATCACCTCTTCCGCGCGTTTGACCAGGTCGGCCAGCATGGGGATGAGCCGCTCACCGAGTGCGGTGCGGGTCACCCCGGCGCGGGACCGGATGAACAGGTCCCCGCCCACTGCCCTTTCGATCCTGCGTAACTGTGCGGTGAGACTGGGCTGCGGCAGATTCAGCTCGCCTGCCCCCTTTGAAATGCTCCCGGCAGCGTCGATTGTGGCCACTATCCGCGCGTGGCGCAGCTCTATGTCCAAGTCCCCGTAACCCCCTGAAGGCAAATCCCCCGAACGCCTCACGGAAGTTGTTGAAGACGTGCACGTGAACTGGAACGACCGCATGCGAGACGCCCAAGAACCTTAACCAGGCGGGACGTTGACTGTCTACCGATCACCGCGTTAACAGGTTCCGGGGTGAACGGAAGTTCACGGCGTTCAGGCCATACCCACAGGATTGACAGAGGATCCCGTTTGAGGGTAATTCGTCAGGATGTCTGCCCCATGTAAGCGAGCGCCTGGCGGGGTTCTCCGAGGCCTTCGTCCTGCTGCAGGATCGCCTGGTAGACGCGGTGCAGGGCGCGGCCGGGCTCCAGACCCAGATCGCTGGCGAGGCGCTGGCGCGCTCCGTGGAACACCTCAAGTGCCTCCGCCTGCCGTCCGTCACGGTAGAGGGCGAGCATCAGAAGTTCACTGAGCCGCTCGCGCTCGGCGTGTTCCGTGGCCAGTTGACGCAGTTCCGTCACCGATACCCGGTGCGCCTCGACGGCCAGTTTGGCGGCGGTCAGGTCCTCGTACGCGGTGATCCTGCGCTCTTCGAGCTGGGCGGCGCTGATGCGGCAGCGCAGGCCCTCGCAGGCGTCCATCAGGGCGGGCCCGCGCCACAGGGCGAGCGCCTGCTCCAGCCGGGCGATGGCCGCGGCCGGGTCGCGGTGGACCAGGTCGGCGCCGGCGTCCGCGAGCTTCAGGAAGCGGTGGGCGTCCACGGTCTCCGGCGGCACGTCGAGCAGATATCCGCTGCCGACGGTGCGAATGAGATCGCCGCCCTTGATTCCCGTGATGGTTTCCAGATATTTGCGGAGCCGGCCGACATTGGCGTGCAGCGCGTTCCGCGCATTCGCCATCCGGCGCTCGCCCCAGAGTTCGTCAACGAGTTGGTCCGACGAAATCGGCTCACGCGGGGTGAGGGCGAGAACGGTGAGTACGGAACTGACGCGCCGGGACGCCATCGCGTACTGCTTGTCTTCGTGGGACAGGAAAACAGAGCCAAGGATTTGAATTTCCATCGTGCCAGACCCCCGTAACGAATCGTCGGCCAGGTGGTGAGATCCATCGTGCCCCGGCGGGCCGCACCGCGGGAAATACCATCCGGCGGGCCTCCCGGCCCGATGGTGGTATGGCCGACCGTGTGACATCCACGAACTGGACTTCGTCGCAGGCGAGAGGCGCCGGACCGGTGGGGGAATCCGGTCCGGCGCCTCGCTCGGGAGGGCGGTCTCAGGGGGTACGGGCGGCGACAGGGGTGCGCTCGCCGACCTCGGTGGACCCGGCGACCACGGTGGACCCCCTGGCCCCGGTGGCCCGGCGCAGCTTCGTCGAGGGCCACCAACTGGCCCTGCCCAGCAGGATCATGGCCGAGGGCAGGATCAGGATGCGGATGATGAAGGCGTCCAGGAGCACGGCCACGGCGAGGCTGAAGCCGATCTGCTTCATCTCCGCGAGGTGCAGGAAGACGAAGGTGGAGAACACCGTCACCATCACCACGGCCGCGCTGGTGACGACCTTGGCCGACTTGGCAAGACCGTCGAGCACCGCCTCGCGGGTGGGCATACCGGCGAGCGCCGCCTCCCTGATGCGGCTGACGACGAAGACCTGATAGTCCATCGAGAGCCCGAAGAGGATCACGAACAGGAACAGCGGTACGCGGCTGCCGATCTCACTGGTGGCGCTCGCCTCGAAGCCGAACAGGGTGGACGCGAGCCCCCACTGGAAGAACACGGTGAGCACGCCGAACGCGGCGGCCACGGACAGCAGGTTGAGGACGACGCCGATGAGCCCGAGGACGACGGAGCCGAAGACGAGGACCGTCATCACGAAGGTGACGAGCAGCAGCACCCCGAGGATCAGCGGCATCTTGGCGTTCTGGTTGTCGAGGTAGTCGCGGTCGACGGCGATGGGCCCGTCGACTCCGTACTCGGCTCCGGGGATCTTGCCGACAGTGGCTGGGACGTAGTCGTCACGGAGGTGGGTGAGGGAGTCCTTGGCCTGGTCGGAGCCCAGTTTGAAGGGGACGCGCAGGGTCAGCAGGCTGGTGCGGCCGTCCTTGGAGGTGCGCACCTCCAGGGGGGTGCGGGCGAAGTCGGGGTCGGCCTCGGTCCGCTTCTTGAGGGTGGCGAGGGCGTCGGTGACCTTGTCCTGCTGTCCCTTCGGGGCGTGCACGACGACCCAGTGCTCGCCGCGCAGCTGCGGGAAGGCGTCGTTGAGGCGGTCGTAGGCGCGCATCTCGGGGATCTGGCGGGAGTGGGTGTCCTTGTTCAGGACGCGCAGCTCCATGCCGAGCGCGGGGGCGGCGAGGCCGAGCATGACGAGCACGGAGCCGATGAGCGTGAGGACGGGGTGCTTCTGGGCGGGCTTCAGCAGGGCCGACCAGACGCGGCCGTTCTTCTCCGGGGTGCGGCGCCTGACGGGCTTGCCGCGCTCCATGGCGCGCCGGGCCCTGCGGTCCATGCGGTGGCCGATCTTCACCAGGAGCGCGGGCAGCACGGTGACGGAGCTGACCATGGCGACGAGCACCACGACGATGGTGCCGGTGGCGAGCGTGGAGAAGATGGTGTCGTTCGCGAGGAAGAGCGTGGCGGTGGAGACGATGACGGCGAGCGCGGAGACGACGACGGCGCGTCCCGAGGTCGCGGCGGCGATGCCGACCAGCGCCTCGGGCGAGAGCCTGCCGCCGGCCAGCTCGCGCTCCTCGCGCTCCCGCTTGAGGTAGAAGAGGGTGTAGTCGACGCCGACGGCCATGCCGATGAGCAGGATCATGTTCATCCCGAGCCCGGAGTCCGGCACCGCGTGCGAGACGACCATCGACAGGCCGACGGCGCCCGCGATCGAGGTGAGCGCGAGGAGCAGCGGCACACTGATCATGATCAGCGAGCCGAAGACGACGAGCAGGGTCACCAGCGTCACCGGGAACGTGATGAGTTCGGACTTGGTGAGGTCCTTGCCGCGCTGCTTCTCCAGGCCGTACGTCACGGACGCGTCCCCGATCTCCTCGACGACCAGGCCGGGGTGGGCCTTCTGGGCGGCGGCGGTCTGGTCGAGGAGCGGTTCGATGTAGTCCTTGGCCTCGCGCTTGGTGCCCTTCATGGACACCTCCACGCGCAGCATCTTCCCGCCGTCGGCGGTCACCGGGTCGCGTACGCCCACGACTTCGGGCAGTCGCTGCATCCGGGCGGTCACGTCCCGGGCGGCGGCCTCGGCCCGTTGTTCGTCGAGGGGGCCCGACCTCGCGTAGATCATCACGTGTTCGGTCGGCCGGTCCTGCACGTCGGCCCTTAACGCGATGGCCTCGGCGCGGCCGGACTCGCCGACCTGGAAGTCGCCGTCGCCCGCGCGCTGGTTGCCGAGGGCGAGGCCGACGGCGAGGCAGAGGGCGACGAAGGCGAACCACCCGGCGATCGCCCGGCCCGGGTGCAGGGCGCTCCAGTTGGCCACTCTCAAAACGGTCGGCTGCTTCTTCACGGCACCGGCTCCTCATACTCGTTCAGCACGTTCTTTCATGTGTAAGTTGAGGATTACAGGTGCCTTGAAGAAGCGTCAACCACGCCTCCGCATCTGGCCGAGTCCCGCCCACGAGGGTCGGTCCGGCACCCGGAACCGGCTGGTCCGCGCGTTGCCCACCGCGAATTCCGGCGGCCGAAAACAGCCACCTCCATGGCCGGAACACCGAGGGCACGCAGAGGCCCGAAGCTATGCTTGCGAACTTCCTCTGACACATCTCTGACAAGCGCTTAGCGCTTTCTGTGAACGGTCGCGTTCCTTCGCTTCACCTGCGAGTTTCGGCCGATGCTTAAGGACCTGGTTCGGCGTTCCGCGCACTCCTAGGCTCATTTTCAATCGTGAAGCCACCCGACGGGAGTCACCAATGCTCAACCGTGTAGTGATTGTTGGCGGCGGAACTGCAGGATGGATGACGGCCTCGTACTTCAAGGCCGCGTTCGGCGACCGAATAGACATCACGCTCGTTGAATCCGGCAACGTGGGCACGGTCGGTGTCGGCGAGGCGACCTTCAGCGATATCCGGCACTTCTTCGAGTTCCTCGGGCTCAAGGAGAAGGACTGGATGCCGGCGTGCAACGCCACGTACAAGCTCGCCGTGCGCTTCGAGGACTGGCGCGAGAAAGGGCACTACTTCTACCACCCCTTCGAGCAGATGCGGTCGGTCAACGGCCTGCCGCTGACGGACTGGTGGCTGCAGCAGGGCCCCACGGACCGGTTCGACAAGGACTGCTTCGTGATGGCCTCGGTCATCGACGCCGGGCTCAGCCCGCGCCACCTGGACGGCACGCTGATCGACCAGCCCTTCGACGAGGGCGCGGACGAGATGCAGGGCCTGACGATGTCCGAGCACCAGGGCAAGACCCAATTCCCTTACGCGTACCAGTTCGAGGCCGCCCTGCTCGCCAAGTACCTGACGAAGTACTCCGTGGAGCGCGGCGTCAAGCACATCGTCGACGACGTCAAGAAGGTCGACCTGGACGAGCGCGGCTGGATCTCCGGCGTCACCACCGGCGACCACGGCGACATCACCGGCGATCTGTACATCGACTGCACCGGCTTCCGCGGCCTGCTCCTGAACAAGGCCTTGGAGACCCCCTTCATCTCGTACCAGGACACGCTTCCCAACGACAGCGCCGTGGCCCTCCAGGTGCCGATGGACATGCAGAAGCGCGGCATCCTGCCCTGCACCACCGCCACCGCCCAGGACGCGGGCTGGATCTGGACGATCCCCCTCATGGGCCGCGTGGGCACGGGCTATGTGTACGCCAAGGACTACCTCTCGCCCGAGGAGGCCGAGCGCACGCTGCGCGAGTTCGTCGGCCCGGCCGCCGCGGACGTGACCGCCAACCACATCAAGATGCGCATCGGCCGCAGCGAGAACTCCTGGGTGAAGAACTGCGTGGCCATCGGCCTGTCCAGCGGCTTCGTCGAGCCCCTGGAGTCCACCGGCATCTTCTTCATCCACCACGCCATCGAGCAGCTCGCGAAGAACTTCCCCGACGAGGCCTGGGACCCCGCGCACCGCGACCTCTACAACGACGCGATCGCCCACGTCATGGACGGCGTCCGCGAGTTCCTCGCGCTGCACTACGCCGCCGCCAAGCGCTCCGACACCCAGTACTGGCGCGACACCAAGACCCGCCCGCTGCCCGACGGACTCGCCGAGCGCATCGAGAAGTGGAAGGTCCAACTGCCCGACTCCGAGACCGTCTTCCCCTACTACCACGGCCTGCCGCCGTACTCGTACATGTGCATCCTGCTCGGCATGGGCGGCATCGACCTCAAGGCCTCGCCCGCCACCCGGCTCAGTGAACCCGACGCCGCCGCGCGCGAGTTCGCCGCCATCCGCGAGAAGACCCGGGCCCTCACCTCGGCCCTGCCCAAGGCCTACGACTACTTCGCGCGGATGCGGTGACGCCGGGCTCCCCCGGCCGCGCCACCGACGTCCCGGGCATCCCGGCCCCGCGCCCCGCGGCCGGGATGCCCGCCCCCACCGAGCAAGGAAGGCCCTCCCATGAGAGATCCAGCCCTGCAAGTGGCCGCCGAGGCGACGCCCGACGGCTTCCGCACGATGATGAGCCGCTTCCCCACCGGCGTCTGCGTGGTCACCGCGCTCGACGCCGACGGTGAGCCGCGCGGCATGACCTGCTCCGCGGTGTGCAGCGTCTCCATCGACCCGCCCACCCTGCTCGTCTGCCTCCGCGCGGACAGCCCGACCCTGGCCGCCGCCCTGGCATCCGGCGCCTTCACGGTGAACCTGCTCCACGAAGGCGCCCAGGACGTGGCCGAGCTCTTCGCCTCCGGCGACCCCGACCGCTTCCGCGCGACGCCCTGGGAGCGGGCACCGGACGGCGCCGGACCCCATCTGATCCGCGACGCGCACACCGTCGCCGACTGCGACGTGGTCCTGACCCAGCGCATGGGCAGCCACGTCACCGTCTTCGGCGAGACCCGCCGGATCACCCAACGCCACGTACAGGAACCGCTGTTGTACGGACTGCGGCAGTTCCGCTCCTGGTCCCGGACCTGACCCCGCCGGCCCCGCCCGCCTCTTCGGCCCACGGCCCGAGCGACGCTCCGCGACCCGCCACCAGCCCATTCACTCCCCACGAAGGACGCCATTCATGAGCGGGACCACAAGCCCCGACCCCCAGGAAGTCGTACGGCTCGACGCCGTGCGCAAGGTCTACGGCGGCGCCAAGGGCCAGAAGAACCAGGTGGCCGCCCTCGACGGCGTGTCCATCGGCCTCGACCGGGGCACCTTCACCGCGGTGATGGGGCCCTCCGGATCCGGCAAGAGCACCTTCCTGCACTGCGCCGCGGGCCTCGACCGGCCCACGTCGGGCTCCGTGCGGCTCGACGGCGTGGAGCTGTCCACCCTCAAGGAACGCGCGCTGACCAAGCTCCGCCGCGAGCGGATCGGCTTCATCTTCCAGGCCTTCAACCTGCTGCCCGCCCTCAGCGTGCTCGACAACGTGACGCTGCCGCTGCGGCTCGCGGGCAACAAGCCCGAGCGGGGCGCCGTGGACGAGGTCCTGGAGCGGGTCGGGCTCGCCGGGATGCGGGGACGGCGCCCCGGCGAGCTGTCCGGCGGCCAGCAGCAGCGCGTCGCCATCGCGCGGGCCCTGGTCACCAAGCCCGCCGTCATCTTCGGCGACGAGCCCACCGGCGCCCTCGACACGCACACCGCTCGCGAAGTCCTCATCCTGCTGCGCGAGTCCGTGCGCTGGGCGCGCCAGACGATCGTGATGGTCACGCACGACCCGGTGGCCGCCGCGCACGCCGACCGCGTCCTCTTCCTCGCCGACGGCCGCATCGTCAGCTCCCTGGAGCAGCCGACGCCGGACCAGGTGGCGGAGCGGATGACGCATCTGGGGGCGTGGGGTTCGGAGCGGGTCGTTCCGACCGCGGCGGGGCCGGGGGCGGAGCGGAGTGCGCTCGGGGCCGAGGGGCCCGAGGGGGCAGCCGGGGCCTGGGGTGCCGCCGGGGGCGGCCTCGGCGCCGGGGGCGGGGCCGGACCGGCGTCCGGACCGGCGCCCGGTGGGCGGGCCGTGCGGCCGTCGTCGCGGACCTCCGTGCAGGCGCCCGCGTGGGAGGGCCTGCGATGATCAGGATCGCCCTGCGCACCCTGCGTCACCACCGCAACGGCTTCCTCGCCTCGTTCATCGCGCTGTTCTTCGGCGCCGCGATCGTCGTCGGCTGCGGCGGACTCCTGCAGAGCGCCCTGAAGAGCACGGCCGAGCCCCAGCGGCTCGCCGCCGCGCCCATCCTCGTCAGCGCCGACCAGCGCTATCTCGGTACGCAGAGCGAGGAGCCGTTCGTCGAACGGGTCCCCGTGGACGCGAAGCTGGCCCAGAAGCTGAAGTCCGTCGACGGTGTCGCCGCGACGGCGGCCGACGTGTCGTTCCCCGCCGCGCTCGGCTCCGCCGACGGCAAGCGGGCCGAGGCGAAGGTCACCGGACACGGCTGGTCGTCCGCCAAGCTCACCCCGTACCGCGTCAGCGACGGCGTGGCGCCCTCGAAGCCGGGCCAGGTCGTCCTCGACGAACGCCTCGCCGGGCAGGCCGGGTTGAAGCCCGGCGACCGCGTCCGGCTCCTCGTCGGCGGCGGCACCCAGAACTTCGAGGTCTCCGGGCTCGCCCGCGGCGACGGAGGCTCCGGCACCGTCTTCCTCACCGACGCGCGGGCCGCCGAACTCTCCACGCGCCCCGGGAAGGCCGACGTCATCGGAGTGTTCCCGGACTCGGGCGCGGACACCGCCCAGGTCGCGAAGGCCGTCGAGAAGACCCTCGACACCCCGGCCCTCACCGTCCTCACCGGCTCCGAGCGCGGCCGCGCCGAGAACCCCGACATCGTCTCCGGCGGCGACGACCTCGTCGCCCTCGCGGCGGCCTTCGGCGGACTCGCCGCGATGGTCACCGTGTTCGTGGTCGCGAGCACCCTCGGCCTGTCCATCCAGCAGCGGCAGCGCGAGATGGCGCTGCTGCGCGCGATCGGCACCACGCCCGGGCAGCTGCGCCGTCTGATCCTCGGCGAGACGCTGCTGCTCACGGTCATCGCGACGGCGCTGGCCTGCGCGCTCGGCCCGCAGTTCGGCCGCGTCCTGCTCGACGCGTTCGCCTCCGCCGGTGTCGTACCGGACACCATGGAGTTCCACCCCGGCAGCGTCCCGCTGATCGCGGGCGCGGCCACGGCCCTGGTCACGGCGGTCGGCGCCGCGTTCATCGCGGCCCGCGGCCCGGCCCGCACCCGGCCCACCGAGGCGCTCGCCGAGGCCGGCCTCGAACGGAGCTGGTTCAGCTGGCCGCGGGTGATCCTCGCGGTGCTCTGCCTCGGCGGCGGCACCGCGCTCGCGGTGGTCACGGCCGGGATGGACGGGCCGAAGGCGGCCGGGGCCGCGACGCCCGCGGCGATGGTGTGGACCGCCGGGTTCGGGCTGCTCGGCCCGGTGCTCGCGCGGGCCATGACGCGCGGGCTCTTCCGGCCCCTGCGCTCCCTCTCCGGCCTCTCCGGGCGGCTCGCCACGCTCAACTCCGAGGCGCGCACCGCCAGGTTCGCCGGCGCGGTGATGCCGGTGATGCTGGCCACGGGCCTGGCCATCGCCCTGATCTACATGCAGACCACCAACTCCCGTGGCGCGGAGCGGGCGTTCGACGACAGCCTGCGCGCCGACCTGGCCGTGACCTCCGACGCCGGGGGCCTGCCCCTGGACATGGTGGAGAAGGTGCGGCGCCAGCCCGGCGTGGCCGCGGCGTCCGCGCAGGTCTCCAGCATGGGGTACGTCGAGCCGAGGACACCGGTCGAGCCGACCGCGGACAGCGGTGAGGGCGCGGCGGACCCGCCCGAGATGGCGCTCGCGGGCATCACGCCCGAGGGCATCTCGAAGACGACGGCGTTCCGCGCGACCGAGGGCAGCCTCGACGCCCTGCGCGGCGAATCCGTGGCCCTGCCCACCCGCTACACCGACGGCCACAAGATCGGCGACATGGTCCCGATGCGGCTCGGCGACGGCAGCCTGGTCAAGCTCAAGCTGGTGGCCACGGTCAAGGGCGAGCGGGGGTACGAGACGGCGCTGCTGCCCGCCGCGTTCCTCGCCGCGCACACCGACTCGGGCCTGATCCCCCGCATCATGGTGACGGCTGAGCCCGGCACGGACCGCGCCGAACTGACCGCCACCCTCTCCGCGCTCTCCGGCGACCAGCCGGGGCTGCGCGTGACCACCCGCGACACGCTGGCCGCCGCGCAGGCCGAACAGGACGACACCCAGGCGTGGATGGCGTACCTGGTCCTCGGCGTGGTCGTCGGCTACGCGGTCATCGCCCTGGTCAACACCCAGGCCCTGGCGACCACGGAACGCCGCCGCGAGTTCATGCTGCAACGCCTGATCGGCGCGACCCGCCGCCAGGTGATGCAGATGATGGCGATGGAGGCCGCCCTGGTCTCCCTGGCCGGCATCCTCCTGGGCTCCCTGGTCGCGGCCCTGACCCTGGTCCCCCTGAGCATGAGCGTCCTGGGCACGGCCACCCCCGAGGGCTCCCCCTGGATCTTCGCCGCGGTCGTCTCGGCGGCCTTCGCCCTGACCCTCGCGACCACCCTGGTCTCGGCACTGACGGTGCTGCGGAACCGGCCGGTGGAGGCGGTGGGGGTACGGGAGTAGGCCCCTGGCCCTTACGGGACCCGGCACACGCGAAGGTGCGTGTGCCGGGTCTTCGGCTTCGCGGGGGCCGCCCCGCGGAAAAGGGGCGGGAACGCCGAAGCAGCCCTCGACGAGGGCTGCTTGGTGAGGAGCGGAGGTGCGGCTTACGACGCGTGGCGTACCGCCCGCTGGGCCGGTATCGCGTCCACGACGCGGAGGCGGGTGGACTGGGTGCTGCGGCGGCGAGGAGCGTGCTCGACCTGGGCCGGGCGCGCGGCCATGCCCTTCAGGAGGGCGACACCCAGGGGCGTCAGCGTGTGGAGCACCGTGTTGCGGATGCGGCGGGTCGTGATGAGGCCGGTCTGGCGGAGCACCGCCGTGTGCTGGCTGGCCCCGGCCGCGGAGATGCCGAGGCGGTCGGCGAGCTGGCTGGTGGTGCAGCTGGCGCGCAGGACGTGCAGGGCGGCGGCGCGGGTCTGGCCGACCAGGGCGCCGAGGCTCTGGGTGCTCTCCTCGGGCTCCGGCTCGTCCCACAGGGCCGCCGCCTGCTGTACGTCGGGCGGGGTGGCGAACGCCAGGACGACCGGGCTGTTCTCGCCCAGCTTGCGGGTGACGCGGCCCGCGCGGTGGTTCAGGAACACCGACGGCGTGAGGACGAGGCCACGCCCGTCGAGGTAGATGTCCTCGTCGGGCCCGTCGTGGATCTCCAGGACCGGCGCCTTCCACGTCATCTTGGAGTGCAGGGTCGCCAGGAGCAGCTCGACGCCGCCCGCCATCACGACCCGGCCGCGCGCGTCGCACTCGGCCTCCAGGTAGGCCACGATCCGGTCCCAGTACGGCGCCACGACCGCCTTCCACAGCTGCGACAGGTCCCCCGCCGCCTCCTGCGTCGGCAGCTGCGGGACCGGCGCCGCCGCGTCCAGGAGCTCACCGCTCATCGCCCGGTCGGAACGCTCGATGCTCCGCAGCAGGGAGTCCAGGTCACCCGTGTCGGAGAGCAGTCCGGGCCGCTGCGCCAGCGCCTTGCCGACCTGACCGCGCCAGCGCGCGAACGGCGCCGGAACGCCGCGGCCGAGCAGCCCGCAGGCGAACGCGGTCTCCGCCAGCGGTCCGGCCGTCGTCTTCAGTCGCGTCCGCGCGAAGTCCGCGGCGGTGAAGTGGATTCGTTGCATGGCGATGCCCCCAGGTGTCCGCGTGCCCCGTGTCCCGTGTCCCGTGTGGGTTCCGCGCGAAGAATGAGAAGAAGAAAGAGAGAAGAGAGAGAAGACAGAAGAGAGAAGTCAGTCAGGGAGGAGCTGGTGGTGGACCAGGCCGCCCCCGGCATCCCGCTGTTCAGGCCGTCGCGCCGACTACTTGCCCGTGAGCGTCACGAACACCTCGTCCAGCGTCGGCCTGCGCAGCGCGAAGTCGGCCACCTCCACGCCCTGTTGGCGCAGGGCCACCGCCGCGTTCGCGAGGCCTCCCATGCCGTCGCTCAGGGCGATGGATATGAGGCCGCCGTCGGTGTCCACGGACGGCTCTTCGGCCGACACCCCGCGCAGCGCCGCCACCGCGGCGGCCAGGCCGTCCGGGCGCGCCACCGACACTTCGAGACGCTCCTCGCCGACCTTCCGCTTCAGCTCGTCCGGCGTGCCGTCGGCGATGACGCGGCCGGAGTCGATGACGGTGATCCGGTCGGCCAGGAAGTCGGCCTCCTCCAGATACTGCGTGGTGAGCAGCACCGTCATCCCGTCCGCGACCAGCTCGCGCACCACGTTCCACAGCGCCATCCGGCTCACCGGGTCGAGTCCCGTCGTCGGCTCGTCCAGGAACAGCACCGACGGCGTCGCGACCAGGCACGCGGCCAGGTCGAGCCGGCGTCGCATGCCGCCGGAGTACGTCCGCGCCGGGCGGTCGGCCGCGGCCGTCAGGTCGAAGCGGTCGAGCAGGTCGTGGGCCCGCTGCCGGGCCGGGCCGCGGCCCAGGTGGAGCAGCGTCCCGATGAGGACCAGGTTCTCGCGGCCCGTGAGGTGTTCGTCCACGGCGGCGTACTGCCCCGCGAGGCCGATCCTGCGCCGTACCTCACGCGCCTCGCGCACCACGTCGAACCCGGCCACCTCGGCGCGGCCGCCGTCCGGTTCGAGCAGTGTCGCCAGCATCCGCACGGTCGTCGTCTTGCCCGCGCCGTTCGGCCCGAGCAGGCCGAGCACCGTTCCGCTCGGCACCTCCAGGTCGACCCCGCCGAGCGCCTCGGTCTGCTCGTAGCGCTTGCGCAGACCCTCCGCCTGAATCGCCATGCCCACGAGTACTCCTCAAGGTCCGGTGACCGACGGCCGTCAGGCGGCGGTGGAGTCCGCGGCCGAGCGCAGGCCGCGCGGGCGCATGTCCGTCCAGTGCGCCTCGACGTAGGCGAGGGCGTCCGCGCGCGGGCTCTCGCCGAGCGCCACCGTCCAGCCCTCCGGCCGGTCGGCGAACGCGGGCCACAGGGAGTGCTGGCCCTCGTCGTTCACCAGCACGAGGAAGGATCCGTCGGGGTCCTCAAAGGGGTTCGACACGTCGCACACTCCGTAACCAAGTAGTCAGGTGGCGGGCCTTGCGCCTGGTCCCGAAGCGCGCGCTCCCGGCCCGTACCGTCATGTTCTCGGCACGGCTCTGACAAGGTTCTGACGTCCCGCTGATGGGGCTTGGCGGACGTGGGGCGGTCCTTGGCGGACACGGGGCGGTCCTTGACGGACACGGGGCGGTCCTTGACGGACACGGGGCGGGGTCATCGGCCTTCGGCCTCGTCCTCAATCGCGGGACGGGCTCATATGTCCCGGTCCAACTGGCGCCGCGTCGCCGCCACATCGCACTTGCCGTTGGCGTTGAAGACGATGTCCGGGACCACCCGCACCGACTCCGGGACCAGCGCCGACGGCAGCTTCTCGGCGAGTGCCTCCCGGACCGTGTCCGTGAAGTCGGCGCTGCGGGCCCGGTCCTCGCCGGACGTGGGGGCGGCGTCGTCCTTGGTGCGGATGAAGAGCTCCAGCGTGTCCACCGGACCCCGGACGATGTCGAAGGCCGCGTCCGCCACCCCCGGCACCGCCAGGACGTGGTGCCGCAGCTCGCCCAGTTCCACCCGATGGCCGTTGACCTTCAACTGGTCGTCCCCGCGGCCCAGATAGAGGAGGGCGCCCTCGGGCAGCAGCTCCACCACGTCCCCGGTGCGATACGCCCGCCCCGCCGCGCCGCCCAGGTCCCGCTCGTCGAGGAACTTCCCGCCGGTGTCCCGGCCCCCGAGATACCCGGCGGCCACCGCGCGGCCCGCGATCACCAGCTCGCCCGGCCGCCCCGGCGCCACCGGCCGCAGCTGGTCGTCGACCACGTACGCCCGGGTGTTCCAGGCGGGGGCGCCGATCGGCACCGTCGGCGTCGTGGGCACATGTGCGCTGTCGAAGGCGTATGCGCAGCAGCCGATCGTCGTCTCCGTCGGGCCGTAGTGGTTGACCAGGCGCACGCCGTCGAGGCGGTCGCCGAGCGAGGCGATCAGCGCCGGGTCGAGGCCCTCACCGCCGAACATCAGCAGCCGCGTCGCGAGGTCGTACCGCGGCGGCTCCGCGAGGACGTCGAAGAACCGGGCGTGCGACGGCGTCAGCTTCACGAACGTGTAAGGGTCCTCGCGGGCGCCGAACAGCGTCTCCTGGTCGTGCAGCCCCGACACCGTCACCACCCGCAGCCCCCGCGCCAGCGGCACCCACAGCGACGTCATCGCCAGGTCGAAGCCGAGGCTCGCGAACAGCGGGCTGCCGATGCCGCCCCCGCCGACCAGCTCACCGCACCAGGACACGTAGTTGGCCAGCGACGCGTGCGACACCATGACGCCCTTGGGCGTGCCCGTCGAGCCGGACGTGAACACCACGTACGCGATGTCCTCCGGGCCCGGCAGCACCCGCTCCGGCGGCGCGACGGCACCCGGCGCGCCCACGGAGGCACCGGCACCCACCGTGCCCGACGCGTCCCCCGCGCCCACCGCGCCCACCGCGCCCACCGCGCCCACCGCCAGCAACTCCCGTACGTCGAGGACCGGCACCCGTACCTCCGGCAGCCCGGCCGCGCCCGGCCCGCCGTCGTGGAGCAGCGCCGCCGGGTCGGCACCCGCCAGGACGGCCGCGGTGCGGTCGCCGGGGTGTGCCGGGTCGATCGGCACGTACGCGGCGCCCAGCGCCATCACCGCGAGCGCCCCCGTCACCACCCCGGCCGTGCGGTCGGCCCACAGCGCGACACGGTCGCCGGGGCCGACCCCCGCCTCCTCCAGACCCGCCGCCACGGACAGGACTCCGCGCCAGAGCTGACGGAACGTCACCACTTGTCCGGCCGACTCCACGGCCACCGCGTCCGGCCGCAGCCGTGCGTGGTCCCGCACCATCCGCACCACCGAGTCGGCCTCGAACCGGCGCACCGCGCCGGACAGCATGCTGGGGTGTGCCACTGACGACACGGTCGACGTCACCATCGTCACTCCACTCCTGTCATCGGGCCGGGCCCTGCCCGGTCATCGCGCCGGGACATCCCCGGCGCCGCTGGCCGCCGCCACCCTCATGAGGTGCTGCGGATCGTTCGTGAGGTGCTGCGAGTCGCTGTCCGTGAGGGCCTAGGGTCCGCTCGGGCCGACCCGTCCGACGCCACCAGCCCGTCCGACGCCACGGACCCATCCGACGCCAACGCCCCGTCCGACTCCACCGACCCGGCCGCCGGGCACACGCCGTCCGCCCGGCTCAGCCCGTCCGGCCCGCTCAGCCCGTCCGGCCCCGCCGCCGCCATCCGGCGCAGCTCCGCCGTCACCACCGCGAGCAGCAGCACATCGAGGGCCAGGTCCTGGACGGCCGAGAACTGGTGGATCGTGAAGTTCAGGACCTGGCCCGGGAGCAGGTCTATGAGGACGCCGGTGCGCAGGGCGCGGAAGGCCGCGCGGCGGTCGCGGCGCAGCTTGCGGACCGCGTACACATACAGCCCCCAGGTGACGGTCGCGCAGGCCAGGGCCACCACCAGGGCGTTCCACTCGCGCTCGCCGTCCGGGCCGTCGAGGCCGCTGGCCGCGAGGCGGCCGAGGCGCAGGAAGCCGAAGAGGACAGCGAGGACCACCGCGGCCCTGACCACGCCGGCGCGGTCCGCGAGGCCGCCGAGGCGGTCGGCCAGCGCGTCCCGGGTCGCACGCCACGCGGCAGGCTTCGGCTCCCGCAGGGGCAGCGTGCCGAGCGCCCGCAGCAGCGCGCGGTCCGTCTCCCGGCGCGAACCCTCAAGGAGCTTCCTGGCCTTGGCCATCTCGGCCGCCGTCAGGCCGTCCTCCACTCCGTGCAGCAGCAGCTCGGCCGCCTGGGAGGAGCGGGTGGCCGCGGCGAGGTCGACGCGGTCGGCGGCTCCCACCGGGCCGGACCCGACGCCCTCCGCCGCCCCACGAGCCGCACCGGCGCCCGCGCCCGCACCCGCACCCGCACCCGCACCCGCACCCGCACCCAGGCCACCACCCGGCGCCCCGTCGTCCGCGCGCCAGGCTATGACGACCAGGACCGCGAAGCTGAGGTAGATCAGTCCGGCCGCCGGGGCGTACAAATACCCCTCGTTCGAGACCTGTTTGCCGACCTGGTCGATGAACAGGCCGAAGCCGATGCCGCCGACCGCGGCCCCCGCTGTCCGCAGCCGCCGCCCGGCGAGCCCGAGCAGGGCCACCTGGCTCACGGCCATGAGCAGGCCGCCCCACAGCATGTGCGAGATGTGCACCGTGGCGTCCGGGTCCTTGCTGCCCAGCTTGGGATATCCGGCGAGCGCGAGGAACGCCCGCGTGAGCAGGACCGTGAGGATCCCCGACATCACGAACAGCCGCAGCAGGGGCGCCGAAGTGGCGGACCTGCGGGCGCCGATGGAGGTCAGTGGCTTCATGATTCGAGTGTCCCGGCGCCGCCCCGCCCACCGGATCCGGACTGTCCCCCACCCCACCCCGATCCGCCCCCTACGGGTCCCCTCGAACAGATCACCCGGCGCACAACCGCGCCAAGTTCGCTCGCCGTGACACCCAAGTCGAAGGGAAGGTCGAAGTGGTGGCGGCCACGGACCACCAGGTCCGACACCTCGACGCCGCCCAGACGGGTACGTCGCACGAACTCCCGCTGCTGGCGCGCGAATTCGTCCGTCTCGTTCTCACCTCGGGCGACGACGAGCCGGGGCAGCGCCAGGCCGGCCGGCCCTGCCCCCAGCGCCGAGCCCGTCGGCCCCGCCCCCAGCGCCAGGCCCCGGGAGCCCGGGAGCAGCCGCATCGGGCTGCACGCCCGCGCCTCCTCCCCGTCCATCCCCAACGCGTCGTTGACGTACGTGTGCCGCAGCAGCTCCAGGTCGTACACACCGCTGATCAGCGTGGCCGACGACACCGCGGCGGACGCGGTCGTGCCCGCGCGCCGCCAGCCATCGGCGTCCAGCAACGCCGAGGCGACCAGGTGCGCACCGGCGGAGTGCCCGGCCAGGTGGACCGCGCTCGGCGCGCCCGGCAGGGCGGCGAGCCCGGTGCAGATCCGGCGCAGGGACTCGCTCGCCGCCGCCGTGATCTGCCGCATCGAGTACGTGGGCGCGAGGCCGTAGCCGAGGGCGGCGAACGCGATGCCCGCGTCGACGAAGTCCCGCGCGGCGAAAGCGGCTTCGGACTTGCTGAGCTCCTGCCAGTACCCGCCGTGCACGAAGACGAGCAGCGGGGCGCCCGCGTGGGCCGCGGGGAAGTAGTCGAAGGCCTGCTCGGGCAGCGGGCCGCAGCTCAGGTCCCGGTGGACGGTCAGCGTGGCGCGGGCCCGGGCGCTGTCGGCCGCGTACCGGTCGAGGTGGGCGGTGAGGTCGGCCACGCGGGAGCTCGGGGAGAACTCCCGGTCGAGGTCCCGCCGCTCGCCCGCCGTCCGCGGCGCACCCGACCCACCGGACGCACCAGAAGCACCAGAAGCACCAGAAGCACCGAACGCACCGGACGCACTCACCCCGGCGGCGTCCCCCACCGCATGCCTCACGACACCACCGCCCACACCTCCGGCAGCACCCGACGCCGGGCCGCCTGCCACAGGTACGAGGCGCCGTCGGACCCCGCCGTCCCCGTCGCGCCGCCGAGGAAGCGCTCGGCAAGGACCGCGTGCCGGGCCCGCCACATGGCGAGCGCCTCGTCGAAGTCGATCAGCGCGCCGCGGACCTGCTCGACGACGGCCGGGTCGGCGCAGCCCGCCACGAAGTCGCGGTACGCCTCCTGGACGGACCGCTCATCGAGGCGGGCGCGCAGCCGTGCCCGGTCTCCCTCGGTGAATCCGTCGGTCTTCAGATAACGCGTGTCGCGAAGGCCGCAGAGGAATTCGACCTCGCGGAACTGCGCGGACTGGAATCCGCTGGCGCTGCCCAACTCCGTGCGTATCGCGTCGAATGCGGCCGGGGTGAGGGTGGCGAGGCCGTCGAACTGCCGCACCAGTGTGCTCACGATGACGGGGAGCGGCGCGACCCGCCGTGCGGCGAGCCGTCCGTCACCGGCGTCGAGCGCGGCCCGCGCGGCTTCCAGGTGCCGCAGCATCACGGCGAAGAAGATCTCG
Organism: Streptomyces sp. NPDC127108; assembly: GCF_042677545.1. Classification (NCBI taxonomy): domain Bacteria; kingdom Bacillati; phylum Actinomycetota; class Actinomycetes; order Kitasatosporales; family Streptomycetaceae; genus Streptomyces; species Streptomyces sp. NPDC127108. The sequence continues at coordinate 158,477 of NZ_JBHXTE010000008.1, forward strand.
CACGACTGGTGCGTGGCCAGGAACAGGACGCTGTCCACGTCGTCGTCGTGCACGCGCGCGCTCTGCAGGAGTTCGTCGAGCTGGAGTATCTGCCCATAGGACGGAGCGACGGCTTGGCCGTTCACAGCAGACCCCTTCCTCGCAGACGGAAGGGTCTGCGCTTGCACACGACACACACCGAATTCCCGGCGGTCGCGTATTGGCGTGGAGTTGGTGATGGGATGCCTTCTGTGTGACGAGCCTAACCAGCGGAAATTCCCCGGGCAGCGTCATCAAGCGCACACTTAAAAGCGCACCTCACCCCCGAACAACCGCAGCGCACCCCACCCCCGAACAACCGCACGGAACACAGGACGGCCAGATGCCCCGCACGCCCCGCCCCACCCGCCTGGCCCTCGCCCTGACCGCCGTCCTCGCGGTGCTCACGGGCTGCTCGACCGCCGACACCGACCACGGCGCCGACCGGCCCACCGACCGCCGCACCGGCGCCGGGAAGACGCCCCGCCCGCCGCAGGCCGACGCCCCCTTCGACTACCAGCTGGGCGGCCCCTACACGCCCCCGGCCGGCGTCCGCGCCGTCTCCCGCGACCGCTCCGCGAACCCCGCCCCCGGCCGCTACAACATCTGCTACGTCAACGCCTTCCAGGCCCAGCCGGGCAAGGAGGCCGCCGCCTGGTGGGACGACGAGCACCCCGACCTGATCCTGCGCGACGACGACGGCGACCCGGTGATCGACGAGGACTGGGACGAGCCGCTGCTCGACATCTCCACCGCCGCCAAGCGCAAGGAGCTGCTCGGCGTCGTCGGCGACTGGATCGACGGCTGCGCGCGCTCCGGCTTCGACGCGGTCGAGCCGGACAACCTCGACTCCTACGCCCGCTCCGACGACCGGCTCGACCCGGCCGACGCGACGGCGTTCGCGCGGCTGCTCGTCCGCCGGGCGCACGAGCGGGGGCTGGCGATCGCGCAGAAGAACACCGCCGAACTCCTCGACAAGGGCATCGGGTTCGACTTCGCGGTCGTCGAGGAGTGCGGGCAGTACGACGAGTGCGAGGCGTTCTCGTCCGCGTACGACAGGAGGGTCTTCGACATCGAGTACGAGAAGAAGGGGTACGCCGCCGCGTGCCGCCGCTGGGGCAAGGACCTCTCGATCGTCCTGCGCGACCGGGACGTGCGCCCCGCCGGGGAGAAGGGCCACGTGTACCGGCGGTGCTGAGCCGTGCCCCCGCCCGACCGGTCCACCACCCCCGGCCGATCCACCACCCCCGGCATCTCCCCCGCACCGGCGAGGACGCGCCCCACCGCCCACCGCGATACTGACAGCCGCATCCGCCCGGGAGCCGCCGCATGCCCCACCACCCGCTCCGCAGCCCGCGCACGCTGATACGGACACGCTCGCGTGCGCTCAGCAGGCACCCGTACGTCGTGGACGCCGCCCTCGCGGCCCTCGTGCTGTTCGCGGTGTCGCTGCAGTTCGTCTTCCCCGACGAGGGCGACGACCGGCTCTCGACGGTCGGCTGGCTGCTCGCGGCGGGGACGGCCGTGCCGCTGGCCTGGCGGCGCCGGGCGCCCATGACGGCCGTGTATCTCGTCAGCCTGTTCACTCCCGCGATGGCGGTGTACCGGCAGCCGCCGCCGGACGTGGCGTACGGAGGGCTCGTCGCGCTGTACACGCTGGCCCTGGTCGGGCGGCCCGTGGAGCGGCGGGTGGTGCTCGCGACGTGGCTGGTCGCGTCGACGGCGACGATGACGTTCCGGGAGCGGGCCGAGCCGTTCGAGTACGCCTTCCACCTGCTCAGTTTCGTCGCCGCGTACGGGTTCGGGGTGCTGGCGCGGGTGCAGCGGGCGTACACGGCGGCGCTGGAGGACCGGGCCCGGCGCCTGGAGCGGGAACGGGCCGCCGAGACGGCGCGGGCGGCCGCGCGGGAACGGGCGCGGATCGCCCGGGACATGCACGACGTCCTCGCGCACGCCGTGAGCCTGATGGTGGTGCAGGCGGAGGCGGGGCCCGTGGTGGTGCGGAGCGATCCGGCGAAGGCGATCACGACGTTCGACGCGATCAGTGCCGCGGGACGGGACGCGATGACGCAGTTGCGGCGGATCCTCGGGGTGCTGCGGGCCGTTGAGGGGGCGGGCGCGGGGGAAGCCGGTGTGGGCGGGGCGGCGGGGGAACGGGGGCCGCAGCCGACGCTGGACGCGCTGCCGACGCTGGTGCGGGACGTCGAACTCGCCGGGATCCCGGTCGAGTCGCGGGTCGTCGGGGAGCCGGTCGCGCTGCGGGCGGACGTGGAGGTCGCGGCGTACCGGGTGACGCAGGAAGCGCTGACCAACGTGCTCAAGCACGCGGGCGGCGCCCGGGTCGTCGTCGAACTGACCTGGTCACCGGGTGAGTTGAGGATCACGGTGACGGACGACGGCGCCCGCGTCCGGGCCGACGGGGCAGGCACCGGTGAGCGATCCGGCGGCCAGGGCCTCGTGGGGATCGCCGAGCGTGCCGCGGCCTGCGGCGGGACCGCCGAGTCCGGGCCCGTGCCGGGCGGGGGTTTCCGTGTCGCCGTACGGCTGCCCACGGCATCCTTGACGGATGAGCATCCGCGTAGTGGTGGCCGACGACCAGGAGCTGGTCCGCAGCGGCTTCACGATGATCCTTGACGCGCAGCCCGACATCGAGGTGGTGGCGGAGGCGGGCGACGGCGCCCAGGCGCTGGAGGCGGTGCGCAGGCACACCCCGGACGTGGCACTCCTGGACATCCGGATGCCCGTCATGGACGGCATCGAGGCGGCGCGCGCGGTGTGCGCGGAATCCACCTGCCGGGTGGTCATGCTGACGACGTTCGACGTCGACGCGTACGTGTACGACGCCCTGTACGCGGGCGCCAGCGGCTTCCTCCTGAAGGACGTGCGCCGCGACGACCTGGTGCACGCGGTGCGCGTGGTCGCGGCGGGCGACTCGCTCCTCGCGCCGTCCGTGACGCGGCGCCTGGTCGCGGACTTCGTGCGGCGCGGCCGTACGACGCGGTCCGTCACGTCGTCGCCCGCGCAGCGCCTTGCCGTGCTCACCGCGCGCGAGGAGGAGACGCTGCGGCTGCTCGCGCGCGGCCTGTCGAACGCGGAGATCGCGGCGGCCTTCGTGGTGAGCGAGCACACCGTGAAGACGCATGTCAGCAACGTGCTCTCGAAGCTGGCGCTGCGGGACCGGGTGCAGGCGGTGATCTGCGCGTACGAGAGCGGGCTCGTGGTACCGGGAGAACTGGAGGAGCCGGGCGAACCGGGAGCCGCCGAGCCCGGACCGGACGCCGACGCGACCCGCTGACCACAGACCGCTCACAGCTCACAGCTCACAGCTCACAGCTCACAGCTCACAGCTCACAGCTCACCACCAGGAACGCGCGCGCCCGCCCCCGCGCATCCCCCGCCCGAGGGAGCCCTCACCCGCACGGGCGAGACGCCAAGACCGCTCCGCGCGGCGATCCGAAGCGCGCGTTCCACGGCGAGGGTGTGGGCCAAGGCGTTCGGGGCCCGCGGCCCCGGACGCGGGTCCCTGACACCTCAAGTCCCGAGCTCCCGAGGAGCGGTCATGCTCGCCACCCTCGCCAGGACGGCCACGCGCCGCCCCCGCACCGTGCTCTTCATCTGGTTCCTGCTGCTCGCCGTCGGATTCGGCTTCGGCACCCGGGTGTTCGGCGACCTCACCTCGACGGTGGAGGACGTGCCGGGCAGCGAGTCGGTCGTCGCGGACGAGCTGTTGTCCCGGCTCGACCCCGACGGCGACGACTTCACCGCGGCCGTCTTCGGCGGCCCGGTCCGCGCGGCCGACGTGCGCGAGGCGGTGAGCGCGGCCGTCGCGGACGTCCGCGGGGCTCCCGGGATCGCCGTCGCCACCGACCCGTACGGGACCGAAGGCCTGGTAGCCGCGGACGGCAAGGCGCTGCTCATCCCCGTGACGCTCAAGAGCGGCCTCGACGACGACGCCGAGGAGGACGTCGTGGGCGACGTCGCGGACCGGCTGCGGGAGATCGGCGCGGCGGTGGACGGCCGCGTCGACGTGGCGGTGAGCGGTGATCCGCTGCTCGGGGAGCAGATGGGCGGCCGGGCCCAGGAGGACGTGGCGCGCGCGGAGTTGATCACGCTGCCTGCCGTGCTCGTCGTACTGCTGCTGATCTTCGGCGGGCTGCGGGCGGCCGGGCTTCCGCTGCTCGTCGCGATCAGCGGGGTGGCGGGCGCGTTCCTCACGCTGTTCGGGTTCCAGCAGGTCACGGAGATCTCCGTGTACGCGGTGCAGGTGGTCACGATGCTCGGGCTCGGGCTCGCGGTGGACTACGCGCTGCTGCTCGTCATGCGGTTCCGGGAGGAGCGGGCGCGGCAGGACGACGTGGTGCTGGCGGTGCGGGAGACGGTCGCGCACGCGGGCCGGACCGTGCTGTTCTCCGGTCTGACGGTGGCCGTGTGCCTGTCGGGGCTCGTGTGGTTCCCGAGCCCGTTCCTGCGCAGCATGGGCCTGGCGGCGGGCGCGGTGGTCGTGGTCGACATGCTGGCGGCGCTGACGCTGCTGCCCGCGCTGCTCACGCTGTTCGGCGGCAGGATGAAGCCGAGCCCGCCGACGTCCCGCAGCGGTGCCTTCTTCGCCCGTCTCGCGCGCTTCTCGCTGCGTCGCCCCGCCGCCGTCGTGACGACGGTCGTGGCCGGGCTCGCGGTGCTCGCGCTGCCGGTGTTCGGGATGCGGATCGAGATCGGCGACGCGCGCCAACTGCCGCACGACACCGAGGCGCGGCAGCTGTACGACACCGTGCACGCGCACTTCCCGCCGGGCACGGACACCGACACCGTCGACGTCCTCATCAGGCCGGGTGCCGAACCGGACTGCGAACGGAAGATCCGCGCGCTGCCGGGTGTGACCCGGGTGGAGAACGGGCGGATGACCGACGGCACGGTCCTGCTGCGGCTCACCGCGCGCGGCTCGGCGGACGGTCCTGAGGCGACGCGCCTGGTGGAGCGGGTACGGGACCTGCGGGGCGCCGAACCCGTCGAGGTCACCGGCGACGCGGCCCGCCTCGTGGACTTCCGCGACATGCTCGCCGACCGGGCGCCGTGGGCCGTACTGACCGTCCTCGTGGGCCTGTTCGTCCTGCTCTTCGCCTTCACCGGATCGCTGCTCAGCCCGCTGCGCACGCTCCTGACGACGCTGCTGAGCCTCGGTGCCGCGCTCGGCGTGGTGGTGTGGGTGTTCCAGGACGGGCACGGCGCGAGCCTGCTCGGCGGCGAGGGGCTCGGGGCGCTCAGCCTGACCGCGCCGCCGCTGATCATCGCGATCGCGTTCGGCCTCGCCATGGACTACGAGCTGTTCATCCTGGCGCGGATGCGCGAGGCGTGGACGTCGGGGCCCGAGGCGGGCGACCACCGGGCGGCGATCGTGGCGGGGCTGCGCAGTTCGGGGCGCGTGGTGAGCTGTGCGGCGCTGCTGCTCGCGATCGTGTTCGGCGGGTTCATGACGGGCGGCTTCTCACCGATCCTGCAGATCGGGCTCGGCCTGACGCTCGCGGTCCTCATCGACGCGACGGTCGTGCGGATGTTCCTGGTGCCGGCGGCGATGGCGCTCCTCGGGGAGTACGCCTGGTGGGCGCCGCCGGGGCTGCGGCGGCTGCACGAGCGGTACGGGCTCTCCGAGGGGGACGGGCCCGCCGGGCGGCCGGGCTCCGCCGAGGGCGCCGGGTTCGTCGAGGGGACGGCGCCGGAAGCGCGCTAGGAGAGCACCGCCACGTCCATGAACAGCGCCGCGACCAGGCCGGCGGCCAGCAGATAGCTGCCGAGCCTGGTCCGGCCGCGTCTGCTCAGCTCGATGACGAGACCGCAGAGGATGAGCAGCAGCCCGTACACGCCCACGACGAGCACGGACGACCGGCTCGCGAGCCGGACGGCGAGCAGCACGGCGGCCCCGGCCATCAGGAGCGAGGCCGCGGCGATGCGCAGCCGCCGGGCCTGGCGCGGGGTGAGCCCGAGGCGTTCCGGCGCCGCGTCGTCGACGGGCGCTTCGTCGAGGGGCGCTTCGCCAGCGGGCAGTCGGTCGGAGGGCGCGCGGTCGGGGACGCTCATGTCCGGCAGCGTAGTCGAGAGGTACACGTCAAAAGGGTCGGGACTCCGGGGCTCGCGGGCCGGGTCTCCGGGGTGCTCACGCCCGCAGGTACCGGGGTGCTCACGCCCGCAGGTAGGCGAGGACGGCGAGCACCCGGCGGTGGGTGGCGTCGGTGACCGGCAGGTCGAGCTTGGCGAGGATGTTGCCGACGTGCTTGCCCACCGCCGCCTCGGTGACGACGAGTTCGGCGGCGATGGCCGCGTTGGAGCGGCCCTCGGCGACGAGGGCGAGCACTTCGCGCTCGCGCGGGGTGAGCCGCTCCAGGGGGTCACGGCGGCGGCGCAGCAACTGGCGTACGACTTCGGGGTCGACGACGGTGCCGCCCGCCGCGACCCGTGTGAACGCGTCGACGAACTGCTCGACCTGGCCCACCCGGTCCTTGAGGAGGTAGCCGACGCCGCCGCCGTCCCCGGTGTCCAGCAACTCGGCGGCGTACGACCGCTGGACGTACTGGCTGAGGACGAGCACCGGCAGGCCGGGGCGCTCGGCGCGCAGGTCGATCGCGGCGCGCAGCCCCTCGTCCTGGAAGCCCGGCGGCATCCGTACGTCGGTGACGACGACGTCGGGTTCGTACGTCGCGACGGCCGCCCGCAGCGCGTCCGCGTCGCCGACCGCGGCGACCACCTCGTGCCCGAACCGGCCGAGCACGCCCACCAGTCCCTCGCGCAGCAGCACGCTGTCCTCGGCGAGGACTACTCGGTGGGCGCGGGGCCGCTCGGCGGGCGCGGGGTGCACGGGATCTCCAGGGTCAGGACGGTGGGGCCACCGGGCGGGCTGGTGACGGTCAGTGTGCCATCGAGGACGGCGAGGCGGTCGGCGAGCCCGGTGAGGCCGGAGCCGCGGGCGGGGTCGGCGCCGCCGGTGCCGTCGTCGCGCACGGTCAGGCGCAGGGTGCCGCGGGCGTGGCGGACGTGGACGGCGGCGCGGGAGGCGCCGCTGTGCTTGGCGACGTTGGTGAGGGCCTCGCGGACGGCGAAGTAGGCGGCGGACTCGACGGGTTCGGGGAGCCGGGGCAGCGGGGTGCCGGTGTCGGTGCCCGCGCCCGTGTCCACGTCCACGTCCACGTCCACGGGGACCGGTGAGCGGTCGGCGGCGTCCTCGATCGCGGCGGGCAGGCCGTAGTCGGCGAGGACCTGCGGGTGGATGCCGCGGATGAGTTCGCGCAGTTCGGCGAGGACGGCGTCGGCCTCGCCGTGGGCGGTGGCGAGACGGGCGGCGAGCGGGCTGTCCGGCTCGGCGTCGAGGCGGGCGAGGCCGAGGGTCATGCTGAGGGCGACCAGGCGCTGCTGGGCGCCGTCGTGCAGGTCCCGCTCGACGCGGCGGCGTTCGGCCTCGAAGGCGGTGACGAGGCGGGCCCGGGAGCGGGTCACCTCGGCGAGCAGGGCCCGGCTCTCCGCCTCGCGCGGGGCGAGCAGCAGCCGGGCCAGGGCGGCGCGGGCGGCGGCGTACGCGCCGAGGGGGTAGAGCAGGGCGACGAGCAGGACGAGGCCGAGCGCGGCGGTGCCGAGGGCCGCCGGATAGCTCTCGACCAGCCAGAGCTTGGCGGGTCGTACGCCGCCGTCGGCGGGGCCGCCGGTGAGGGCGAGGTGGGCGGGGGCTCCGGCCAGGAGGAGCGGCAGGGCGAGGGTGCAGGCGGCCACCACCAGGTCCAGGGGCCACAGGACGAACGCCATCAGGACGGCGTACGCGAGCTCGCGCCAGGTCGCCTGTTCGCGGGCGCGCAGCCGGAGCCAGGCGGTGAGGCCCGGGGTGTCCGGGGCGCGGTGCGGGCTCGGCGCGGGGGCCGGGTCGACGAGGCGGAGCCTGCGGCGCTCCAGGGCGGCGACGGGGAGGCCCGCGAAGGCCAGGGCGGCGAGGAGGGGGAGGCCCACGAGGGCCACGCTCAGGACGAGGCCCGCGGTGAGGGTCGCCGCGAGTGCCACCGTCAAGGGGGCGCCGAGGAGGGCGCCGCCGGTCACGTACGCGGCCGCCCGCCAGGGTGCGGTGGACCGCGGGTACCCTCGGGCGTTTCTCAGCTCGGCCCACACACTCTCCCGTCGCATGGGCGCACGGTACCGGCGCCCCGCCCGAATCCCCGCCGCTCCGCGGCGCCCCCACCCCCGGGGCCCAACCCCTCAGCTCAACCCCGTCCCCCCTCCCCCAACACCCCCTCCCCCAACACCCCCTCCCTCCCCCTCTCCCGGAACTCCCCCACCACCGCCTCCTCGTCCCTCACCGTGAACTCCCGATAGCCCCCGCCCTCACGCGGCCGCCACCACAGCTCACCCCTCTCCCCCACCCCGGCCCCCAGCCCCGCGCAGCGGAACCCCTCCCCGCGCAGAGCGGCCCGCGCCACCTTGTGGGTGGCGGTCACGGGCAACCGGGACAGGACCCGCACGAAACGAGGCGCCATCTTCGTCCCCAAATCCCCTTGAGAAAGGAGGAACTCGGAGAAGGCGAGCGGATCGAAGGCCACCCCTTCGCGCAGGGCGAGCGCGGCCATGACCTGGTCCCCGGCGACGGGGTCCGGCACGGCGTACACGGCGACGCCGACCACCGGCTCCCACCGGGCGAGGATCGCCTCGATCACCGCCGCCGCCAGGTTCTCGCTGTCGACCCGCAGCCGGTCGTCCGCGCGCCCGGCGAAGTAGAGGTACCCGGCCGCGTCGCGGTAGAAGAGGTCCCCGGTCCAGTACCACCCGTCCCCCCGGACCCGCTCCGCGTCGGCCGCGGCGTTGCGCCAGTAGCCCTCGAAGGGACTGCGGCCCCGGTTGACCAGCTCGCCGATCGCCGCGTCCCCGTTGAGCAGCCGCCCGCCGGGCCCGAACTCGGCCGCCGCGCACTCCTTGCCGGTGCCGGGGTCGAGCACGGCGAGGTCGTCGCCGGGCGCGGCCCGCCCGATCGCCCCGTCGGGCGTGCCGGGCGAGCGCTGGATCGCGGCCCCGCCCTCCGACGACCCGTACCCCTCGACGAGCCGCGCCCCGAACCGCTCCTCGAAGCGCCGCGCGTCCACCGCCCCGGCCTCGGTGCCGAAGCCGAGGCGCAGCGGGTGCGCGCGGTCGTCGGGGCGGGCGGGGGTGGCGAGGAGGTACTGCACGGCCCGGCCCACGTAGGTGAAGTACGTGGCGCCGAACCGCCGTACGTCCGGCAGGAACCCGGACGCGGAGAAGCGCCGCCGCAGCGCCACCCCGGCGCCCGCGGCGAGCGCGGGCGCCCAGTCGGCGATGACCGCGTTGCCGTGGAACATGGGCATGCAGATGTAGTGGACGTCGTCGGGCCGTACGCCGAAGTGCCGGACGAGGGACTGTCCGGCCGCGGCGAGCCGCCGCTGGCTGCACACGGCGGCCTTGGGGGCGCCGGTCGACCCGGAGGTGAAGTAGAGGAGCATCCGGGCGGCCGGGGTGGCGTCCGGGGAGAGCTCGGGTTCGGCGCCCCGGTAGGGCGCGAGGAGTTCGTCGTAGTCGGGCGTGTCCGTGACCAGGATCCGTACGCCGGGCAGGTCGAGTCCGGCGAGCAGGGGCAGGTGGGCCCGCTCGGTCACGAGCAGTCGGCAGTCGGTGTGCAGGATGTCGCGGGCGAGTTCGGCGCCGCGCCGGGTCGGGTTGATCCCGGCGACGGCCGCCCCGGCCAGCGCGGCGGCGCTCAGCCACAGCGGGTACTCGGGGGTGTTGTCGAGCAGGACGCCGAGGTGCCGGGCCGAGCGCGCGTCCAGGAGGTCTCGCAGCAGCGCGGCCCGCGCCGCCGCGGCCGCGGCCACCTGGTGGTGGCTGAGTTCCCGGTCCTCGAAGCGGAGCCCGGGGCGGTGGTCGCCCCGGCGCGCGAGGACGAGTTCCGCGACCGTTTCGGGTTCGGACGTCATGGCGCCGCACGGTAATTGACGTACCGTCAGAAGTGGAGGGGTACGGGCCGCCCTGTGCACGCCGACGCGTCCGTCCGCGGACGACGTGCACAGAACTCACCCGTGGGGGGTGGCAGTCCCGCCCGGAGGAGGATCAGGTCAGAACTGGCAGAACTGGCAGAACTGTCAGAACTGGCAGGACTGGCAGGACTGGCAGGACTGGCAGGACTGTCAGAACTGGACGTCCGAGCAGGCGTAGAACGCGTTCCCCGTGTCGTGGACGGTCCACACGGCCACGATCACGTGGTGGCCGCTGCGGCCGCCGGGGATCGTGCCGCTGTGCGACAGGGTCGCGGGCGGCTGCTGGCCGCCGTAGGGGACGTTGAGGAACGGCTGGGTGTCGAGCGCCGCCCGGGTCACCGGCTGGCCCTCGTTCCAACCCTGCTTGGTGATGTAGTACTTGAAGTCGGTGGTCCGGTGCCGGGCCGTGAACTGCCAGCGGAAGCTGTAGTTCTGACCGGCCGATACCTTCGTCGTGGGCCAGGCGCCGCCGCCCGGCTTGGTCGCCTTGTCCAGCGAGCTGAAGCCCGCGATGCCGGCGGAGCAGATCTTTCCGTCGGCCGGACCGGCCGCCGGGAAGCCCTTGGGGCCCTCGACGCTCTGCGGCTCGTACTGGATGGCGCCACAGCCGGTCACTACGCCCTTCGCGCAGTTGATCTGACGGCTTGCTGGCAGGTCGGTGTAGCCATGGCTGCTGGCGCCGCCGGTCGAGAGCACGAACGCTCCCACCGTCGCCATCCCGAGCATGGCCGCGGAAATCTTCTTTCGCATGCTGGCGCTCCTGAAGAACGTGGGGGTGTTCCATGAGCCGTGCGCGCGCTAACGGTCGTGCGTCGCCCTTCGAGGCACCGTCGGTTCCCGAGACTGCTGCGTACCTCTGGGGGCGTTGTTGGGGAAGTGCGGGTTGTGCGTACTGCTGATGGTGCGTGACGTGCGAAACTGCGCGTTCTGCGGTCTAGACCAAGCCTCAGATTATTGCGAGTAGTTGAACATGTCCATACCAATCGTGGAGAGGATCCGGTCGCACCGACCGCGCGAGGCAGCCACGAGTTCACCGTTCGGAACGTCGTTCTCCGCCACCCACGCGCGTGCGGCTTCCTCTCCTCGCCCACCCGCCAACTGCCGCTCCACCAGCCGCTCCTGACGCACCGTGACAGGCGCCTCGACGTACCAGCAGGCCGCCATCAGCTCCCGCGCGGCCCGCCAGCCCGGCAGGTCGCAGGCCAGGTAGTTGCCCTCGGTGACCACGAGCCGCGCGCCGGGTGCGACCAGGTGCCGGGCGGCGACGGGCTCGTGCAGGGTGCGGTCGTAATCGGGTACGTAGACGTCGGCGGCGGTGTCGTCGAGGACCCGGTGGAGCAGGGCGACGTACCCGCGCGCGTCGAAGCTCGGCTCCGAGCCCTTGCGGGAGGTCAGGCCGAGGCGCTCCAACTGGACGTTCGACAGGTGGAAGCCGTCGAGCGGCAGATAGGCGGCGCCCGCGCCGATCCTTTCGACCAGCGCGCGGGCGAGCGTGGACTTCCCGGCGCCGGGCGGCCCCGCGAGGCCGAGGACGACGCGCGGTCCGCGCTCGGTCAGCTTCCAGGCGTCCGCCGCCAGGGTCGTCAGGTCTGCCGTCGGCTTCGGCGTCGGGTGCGGCGTCGGGTTCATGGGCGGGTTCATGGGCGGGGACGATACGACGGCTCGACGTCACACGCCCCCGGCGTCAGGCGCTGTCGCCGCCCCGCCCCGTGCAGAACGCCACCGTCAGGTCCTTCACCAGCGCCCTGCGCTCGTAGTCGTCGAGCTCGACCAGGCCGCGTGTGGTCAGCCGGGTCACCGTGTCCTCCACGGAGTCCACCACCGACGTGAGCAGGCTGTCGCGGTGCCGGGCGTCGAGGGCGGCGATCCGGTGACGGTGCATGGCGGCGGCGACCTCGGGCGCGTACTCGATGCGCGTCGGCTGCACCGAGAAGATCTCCACGCCGACCGGCTCCGTCTGCGCGGCGAGCGCCCGCGTCAGCGCCTCGCCGACCGCCTCCGCGTCCCGCAGCGTCGGCGCGTCGTCGTGGAAGGCGTCGGCGGGCAGCTTGGAGAGCACCCGCGCGGTGGTCGCCTCCACGCACTCGCGCAGATACTCCTGGTGGTCGGCGACGGCGAGCGTCGCCCGCGCGGTGTCCTTGACCCGCCACACCACGAGCACCACCACGCGCAGCGCGACCCCGGAGCGGTCCACGGCGGCCATCGGCTCGCTGCGCCAGTGCCGCAGCCGTACGTCGACGCGGCGCCGCAGCAGCAGCGGGTTCACCCACAGCAGCCCGGTGCGCCGCACGCTCCCCCGGTACCTACCGAACAGCGAGAGCACCCACGCCCCGCCGACCCGCCCCCGCGCGAGCCCGCCGAACCCGAAGAGCGCCAGCGCCCCCGACCCGGCGAGCGCGGCCCACTGCCCGACGGAGATCCCGGCCGCACCGCCGCCCCGGAGGTCCCCGGCCGGCGCCACCAGGTCCACCATCGGCTCCGGCAGCACCCCCGCCCACCACAGCGCGAGCGCGCACCCGGCCGTGCCGACGCCACCACCGAACACCCCGACGGCCCCGGGCAGCACCCGGGCCCGGCGCTCGGCGAGCCCGGCGTCCAGCTCGGGCACACAGGGCGCGGGCGGCACCGACGCGACGGCAGCCCGCCCCGCCTGCCCCGCTCGCCCCGCCTGCCCTGCTTGCCCAGCTCGTCCCGCTTGCCCAGTGCGCCCTGTCTGCCCCGTCTGCCCCTGCTGTCCCGCCCGCCCAGCACCGCCCCCGCGCCCCGCGCCACCCCTGCCACCCGCGCCACCCGCACGCCCCGGCCCGCCCGCCCCGTCAGCCCCCGCCTGCCCGGACCCGCCCGCTCCCCGCGTCCCGCCCGAGAGCACCGCCCCGCGCCGCACCACCGCGGGCCCGAGCGGTACGCCCGTCGCGCCGGACGCCGCCGCCATGTCCTGGGGGTCGTCGCGGAACAGCAGGTGGACGGGGATCTCCATGGTGGCCTCGCTGTGGATCAGGCGCGGCGCCGCGCGGCCGACCGGTCCCGAGCCCTCACCGGATTCCGGCGGCCGCTGTGTCGTCGTACTCATCCGTGCCTCCGTCTCATCCGTGCCTCCGTCATGAGTTCCGTACGGCGCGCGTGCTCCTCATGCGAAGAGCCGCCGCCACGTCTCCGGCCCCGGCATCCCGTCGGCCGCCCCGCCCCGCCACCCCTGCGTCCGCTGGAACGCCTCGACCGCGCGCCGGTCCGCCTCGCCCCAGCGCGGTCCGGGGCCGCGCTGGTAGTACTTCCCGAACCCCGCGCGCACGAGCTGTCGGCCGAGCCGGGTCACGTGGTCGTTGACCTGCCCCGGCCGGAAGTACGCCTTGCCCGGGAAGGCGGGTGCGGCCGGGGCGCCGGGGGCACCGGGGGTGCCCTTGGCGGCGGGGATGTCCTTGCCCTTTCCGCCCACCAGGTACGCCCACGTCGTCGGGCCCGGCAGTCCGTCCGCGTCGGCGCCGGTCCAGCCCTGCGCCCGCTGGAAGGCCCGGGTCGCCGCCCGGTCGGCCTCGCTCCAGTGCGGCCCGGGTCCGGTGCGGTAGAAGCGGGCGCCGCCACGGGCCACCAGCATCTCGCCGAGCCGGGTGACGTGGTCGTTGTCGGCGCCGGGGCCGAAGTGACCGGCCCCGGGGAACCGCGCCGACGCCGGCCCCGAGCCCGCCTGGCCGGTGGGCCGCAGCCCGTTGTAGCGGTAGGCCAGATAGCGGTCGCCGTTGTTCCAGTACGCGTACGGGGTGGCCTGCCTGCGGGCGTGCGGGCGGGCCTGCTCGTAGGCGAGGTAATAGCCGCGGGTGTAGTCGGTCCAGCCGCCGAAAATGGTCACGTGCGAACCTCTCTCCGGATTCGCCGGATTGTGGAAGAGGAGAATGTCGCCGGGCTTCAGTTCTTCCTTGGAGATGCGGGTCGCATAACGGCCGAGGCTGCCCGTCCATTCGTTTCCGCCGAGATTCCAGGCCATCGAGACAAATCCCGAGCAGTCCTGCCGGTAACCGTCGGCCGAGAACTTCTGCATGCTGTACGGAACCTTCGCCGCGACCCACCGCTTGGCGCGGGTGATGATCTCCGCGCGGCTGGTCGTGCGGGCCACCGCGCTCTTGCCCGGCGCTCCGTGCAGGGCGGTCCGGCCGCCCTGCGGGGTGTCGGGGCCGTCGGCTCCCGGCAGGCCCGCGGGGGCTCCGGCCGGGGCGCCGCGGGGCCGCTCGACGGCCAGTGCGGGGCGCCCCTCCACCCCTCCCACCTGCTCTCCGACCTGCTCGGACGCCACCGCGGGCAGGGTGTGGGCCGGGCCGAGGACGGAGCTCGCGGCGGCCGCGAGGACGAGGGCGCGGCGGGCGCCGTGGGCGGCCGGGTGGCCGCCGAGCCGGGGTGGCAGGGCGTGGGCTCCGGAACGCCGCCAGTGCACGCAGCCCGGGCAGTCGCAGTCGTTCGCGGGCTCGAATTCCTCGAATACGGGAGCAGCCTCCATGCGATTCCCCTCACACTCCGGCGCATTCCCGACGACGTCGGGGAACGGGCCCGGGAAAGTCTCTCCGCGCGTCTGCACATGCGTCAGCTTCTCAACTGTCCGGGGATGGCGCATGTTGACGGTCCGAATGATGCAGCGCCGACCCCCGCCACCCGCCGGGGGCACCCCACCCCCACCCCCGGCGGCTCCAGACCACCCGCTCCGGGGTGGTCAGAACCACCCCTCCCCGTCCGGTAGAGTTATCCACGTCAGCAGGCGCCGCTAGCTCAGTTGGTTAGAGCAGCTGACTCTTAATCAGCGGGTCCGGGGTTCGAGTCCCTGGCGGCGCACAGACAGCGAAGGCCCTCCGCTCAGGCGGGGGGCCTTCGTGCTGCTCACACCACGGGTCGGTGCCGCTGGCGCCCCCGCACACCCCTGGGTCCCGGCGGGCCCGACCGCTACGGTTGCGCCATGCCACGCGACCTCCAGGAGCGGATCAAGAAGCTCATCATCGACCAGCGGCTGCCCTCGGGGGCGGTGCTGCCGACCGAGCCGGAGCTGATGGAGCGGCTCGGCGCCAGCAGGAACTCGGTGCGTGAGGCACTGAAGGCGCTCCAGGCGATGGGCATCGTGGAGATCCGGCACGGCTTCGGCACCTACGTCGGACCGATGTCGATGGCCCCGATGATCGAGGGCCTGACCTTCCGCACGGTCGCGGGCCACTACCGGGGCGAGGACAGCCTGCTCCAGCTCCTCGAACTGCGCGAGGCCGTGGAAGCCGGACTCATCGCCCGCCTCGCCGGATCCATACCCCCCGCCGACCTCGCGGAGCTCGACGCCCTCGTGGACCGCATGGACGCCGAGGCCGCCGGGCCGGACGGCGCCGTGCGCGCCGAGACCGACCGCGCCTTCCACGCCGCTCTCTACAGGTGCCTGGGGAACCGCCTGCTCAGTGAGGTCATGGAGGCGTTCTGGGACGCTTTCCACCGGGTTCGTACGGACCTCGTGGACATCCCGCAGGACCCGAAGGTCACCTGCCGGCAGCACCGGGAGATCCTGGACGCGGTGCGCTCCTCGGACGTGCTCCGCGCCGAGCGGGCGATACGGGAACACTTCGGTAACATTCGAACCCGGCTGAGCGCACCTGCCTCAACAGGCCTCCCTCTTCCCAGTTATGACCGGTAAACTGCTTGTTTCGCTCTTGCGATCATGCTTAGGCGCGTAGAACCCTGACGGGAGGCTCGGGCACGGCCCGACTCTCACGAGGCGTGCGGTACAGGGCAGTTGGGGGGCTCGCACGCCGGCGCCGAGAGAACCCGCGTGAACGCCTGGACGGGGGTCCCCGCGTTCATGAACGGATGCCGAGGGGGGCATCATGCAACCGGAAGGTCGCCTTTCGCTGTCCTACGGGAAGGTGGCCTGCCACTGATGCGTCCGCGAAGGTCGAGGGGGACCGGGCGGGCAGAGGACCGACGAACACGCGGGTGATCGCGTGCGGGGGGATGACTCATGACGTCGACGCCGACGGGCCAGGGCAGCAACGACCCGTCCCAGACGACCCAGCTGCGGGTCCTCTCGAACCGCACCGGCGGCTTCAGACGCATCAAGAAGTCGCTGCCACGGTACGACTACGAGCACTACAGCCGACTCGCCGGGCCCCTCACCCAGCCGGACCCGGCGAAGCCGTACAAGGTCCAGTACCGCTCGCTGCTGTCCCAGGAACCGCACCGCCTGCGCGCCGCGCTGATGCTCGGCGCGGCGCCGCTGCTCTCCCTCGTCCTGCTCGCCTGGCTGCTGCAGCCCGAGCACTGGACGGAGCGCGACTACGTGGCGAACGACTGGCTGCCGGTGCTCGACATCGTCATGCTCGTCTCGATCGGCTTGATCGAGTTCTTCCGCTGCATGAACGTCTTGTCGAACGCGCACGCCACCCTCGTCGCCCGCGACCCGATCCCCGTGGTGCCCGAGAACGGCACCCGCGTCGCCTTCCTCACCTCGTTCGTGCCCGGCAAGGAGCCGATCGAAATGGTGACGAAGACCCTGGAAGCGGCGGTGAAATTGCGCCACCGGGGACTCCTGCACGTCTGGCTGCTCGACGAGGGCGACGACCCGGAGGTGAAGGAGGTCTGCGCACGCCTCGGTGTGCACCACTTCTCCCGCAAGGGCATCGCCAAGTGGAACCAGGCCAAGGGCCCGCACCGCGCCAAGACCAAGCACGGCAACTACAACGCCTGGCTGGACGCGCACGGCGACGGCTACGACTACTTCGCCTCCGTGGACACCGACCACGTGCCGATGCCCAACTACCTGGAGCGGATGCTCGGCTTCTTCCGCGACCCGGACGTCGGCTTCGTCATCGGCCCGCAGGTGTACGGCAACTACGACACGTTCGTGACCAAGGCCGCCGAGTCCCAGCAGTTCCTCTTCCACGCCCTGATCCAGCGCGCGGGCAACGCCTACGGCTCCCCGATGTTCGTCGGCACGTCCAACGCGGTGCGCATCAGCGCGCTGAAGCAGATCGGCGGTCTGTACGACTCGATCACCGAGGACATGGCGACGGGCTTCGAGATCCACCGCCACAAGAACCCGGCGACGGGCAAGAAGTGGAAGTCGGTCTACACCCCGGACGTGCTCGCCGTCGGCGAGGGCCCCAACGCCTGGACGGACTTCTTCACCCAGCAGCTCCGCTGGTCGCGCGGCACCTACGAGACCATCCTCAAGCAGTTCTGGAAGGCACCCTTCTCGCTGCCCCCGGGACGGCTCTTCAACTACACGATGATGGTCATCTTCTACCCGATGTCCGCGATGAACTGGATCCTCGCGGCCCTCAGCTGCGCCCTGTTCCTCGGCCTCGGCGCGTCCGGCGTGAACATCGACCCGACCATCTGGCTGATGCTGTACGGCAACGCCTCGGCGCTCCAGATCGGCCTGTACATCTGGAACCGCCGCCACAACGTCTCCCCGCACGAGCCCGAGGGCTCCGGCGGTGTCGCGGGCATGGTGATGTCGGCGCTTTCGGCCCCCATCTACGCGCGCTCCCTGATGGACGCGGCGCTGCGCCGCAAGTCCAAGTTCGTGGTGACGCCCAAGGGCGACTCGGCGAGCCCGGACACGCTGTTCGGGACGTTCCGCATCCACTTGTTCTTCATCCTGGTCTTCGCCGGTTCCATAGCCGCGGCGTACGTGTACGACCACGCGCACCCGGCGATGATCATCTGGGCCACGTTCGCGCTGCTCATCACGGCCGCACCGATCTTCGCCTGGCGGCACGGCATGCGGCAGGAGAAGAAGAAGTCCGCCGCTCCCGCGGCGGGCCCGGCCGAGCCTCGGGTGCCGCAGCCCCGGCACGCCGCCCCGACCGTGCACGCGCCGCAGCCGATCCCGCAGCAGCACGGGCAGCAGCAGTACGGGCAGCAGCAGTACGCGCCCCAGCAGTACGCACCGCACTCCGCGCCCCCGCACGCGCGGCCCGCGCCGCACGCACCGCAGCAGAAGCCCAGTTGGGCCTCGAATGACGAGACCATGCAGACCGCCCTCGGGAGCCACGAACAATGAAAGACCCGTCCAGCCGCCGCCGCGTCCGCCGGATAGCGATAGGTACGGCGGTGGTACTGGCCCTGGCCGGAATGAACGGCCCCTGGCTGTGGCGCGTGGGCTCCGAGAAGTACCACAACTACAAGATCAACCAGCCGGAGTACAAGGCCGACAACGGCCACTGGAAGGTGATCGACTTCCCGGAGGAGTACCGGCAGAACACGATCCACGCGTCGCTGCTCCACACCGGCAAGATCCTGATGGTGGCCGGGTCCGGCAACAACCAGAAGAACTTCGACGACAAGAAGTTCGACACCCGCCTCTGGGACCCGGTCAAGAACACCATCAAGAAGATCCCGACGCCCGTCGACCTCTTCTGCACCGGCCACACCCAGCTCGCCGACGGCAAGTTGCTGATCGCGGGCGGCACCAAGCGCTACGAGAAGCTCAAGGGTGACGTCACCAAGGCCGGCGGCCTGATGATCGTGCACAACGAGAACCCGGACAAGCCCATCACGCTGCCCGCGGGCACCAAGTTCACCGGCAAGAAGAACGGCAAGACGTTCGTGTCGAAGGACTCGGTCGTCGTCGAGCGCGCGAAGAAGGTCTTCGACAAGCAGACCGGCGAGTTCCTGCGCAACGACCCGGGCCTCGGCCGCATCTACGTGGAGGCGCAGCAGAGCGGCGCGAAGTACGAGACCGGCACCCAGGACAACTACCGCGTGCAGGGCCTCAGCGGCGCCGACACCCGCAACACGTACGGCATCGCGCAGAAACTCGCCCTGGACAAGAAGGACTTCCAGGGCATCAAGGACACCTTCGAGTTCGACCCGGTCGCCGAGAAGTACATCAAGGTCGACCCGATGAACGAGGCCCGCTGGTATCCCACGCTGACCACGCTCACCGACGGCAAGGTGCTCTCCCTCTCCGGCCTGGACGAGATCGGCCAGCTGGTGCCGGGCAAGAACGAGGTGTACGACCCCGAGACCAAGAAGTGGACGTACACCAAGGGCGTCCGGCAGTTCCCGACCTACCCGGCGATCTTCCAGATGGCCGACGGGAAGCTCTTCTACTCCGGCTCCAACGCCGGTTACGGCCCCGACGACGTCGGCCGTGACCCGGGCGTCTGGGACCTGAAGACGAACAAGTTCAAGAAGATCCCGGGCATGAGCGACCCGGACCTCCTGGAGACCTCCAACACCGTGGAGCTGCCGCCCGCGCAGGACCAGCGGTACATGGTGGTCGGCGGCGGTGGCGTCGGCGAGTCCAAGGACTCCTCCGCCAAGACGCGGATCGTGGACCTGAGGGAGAACGCCCCCCGGTTCCGCGACGGCCCTGAGCTGGAGAAGGGCACCCGCTATCCGCAGGCGTCCGTCCTGCCCGACGACTCCGTCCTCGTCTCCGGCGGCTCCGAGGACTACCGCGGCCGCGGCGCCTCCAACATCAAGCAGGCCCGGATCTACGACCCGACGTCCAACACCTTCGACAAGGTCGCCGACCCGCTCGTGGGCCGCAACTACCACTCGGGCTCGATCCTGCTGCCCGACGGCCGCGTGATGTTCTTCGGCTCGGACTCCCTGTACTCCGACAAGGGCAACACCAAGCCGGGCGTCTTCGAGCAGCGCGTGGAGATCTACACTCCGCCGTATCTGTACCACGGGTCCCAGCCCACCCTGGGCGAGGGCCCGAAGAAGATCGCGCGCGGCGGTTCCGGGACGTTCCCGACCGCCCACGCCTCGTCGATCAAGAAGGCCCGGCTGATCCGGCCGTCCGCCACGACCCATGTGACGGACATCGACCAGACGTCCATCGCCCTCGACATGAAGAAGACCGCGAAGGGGATCACGGTCACCGTCCCGAAGAACCGCAGCCTGGTCGAGTCCGGCTGGTACATGCTCTTCGTGACGGACGAGGAGGGCACACCCAGCAAGGCCCAGTGGGTGCACGTGCCGTGAGCCGAGCCCCGTAAGGGGCGCGGGGAACTGCGCGCTCAGCCACAACAAAGCCGCAGTCGCGGCTTACCAGAGAAAGGTAGAAGCGGCAGCGGGGTTTTAATAAAAAAATTCAAACCAAAGACCCCCCCCCCGCCAAAAACGGGGAACACAACCCCCC
>NZ_JBHXTE010000008.1:178625-197677 GCF_042677545.1 Streptomyces sp. NPDC127108
CCCGGTTTGGGGGGGGTGTTCATCGCCCCGAAAACAAAAAACTACCGTGGTTGTGATTTAACTTTCCTGGCTCCCCCCGCGACTGCGGCTTTGAACTACTTACTTACTCGCCTTCGCCAGCGCGAGCGCATACTCCGGGTACCACTGCCCGGCCTGCGGGCCACCGCGACACGTCCCGTCGGACTCCCCGGGCCGCTTGACCCACACATAGGCGTCGATCAGGTCGTCCCCCGTCTTCGTGGTGGGCGCCTCGCCGAGCGCCCGCCCGGGCGGGTTGCACCAGGGGTCCTTGCCCTTGCCGGTGTACGGGCCGTTGCCATTGCGGCTCGTGTCGATGATGAACGGCTTCCCGCCGACCTTCGAGGACAGCGTCTTGCCGTAGGCCTTGCTGGCGTCCGTGGTCTGGAAGTTGGAGACGTTCACGGAGAACCCGTCGGCGAGCTCGACGCCGGAGCGCTTCAAGGGGTCGTGCAGCGAGTCGGGCTGCGACCACCCCGCGTTGCCCGCGTCGAGGTAGACCTTCGTGTTCTTCAGGGACTTCAGCTTGGTGACGGCGCCCTTGAGGAGGTCGTAGCGCTCCTCGTGGAACTGCTCGGGCGTGCACTTGTCGACCATGTGAAGGACCGCGTCCGGCTCCAGGACGACCGTGGCGTGCCGGTCGCCGATGCCCTTGGCCACGCCGTCGATCCAGGCGCGGTAGGCGTTGCCGTCGGCGGCGCCGCCCTTGGAGAACTGGCCGCAGTCGCGGTGCGGGATGTTGTAGAGGACGAGGAGGGCGTCCCGGTCGGCCTTCTCGGCGGCCTCCGTGTATCCGCGGGCCTCCTCCTCGGGCTTCTCCGGGCCGATCCACTCGCCGACGGGCTGCTCGGCGATCTTGCGGATCTGCTCGGCGTCGTCCTTCTTGCCGTCCTTGTCGTACGCGGCGACCTGCTTGGCGGCGTTCCCCTCGGGGTTGACCCAGAACGGGTCCTTGCCCTTGGGCTGTTGGCTGACGCCGTTGCCGGAGCCCTCCTCGTCCTTGCCGTCGCCGTCCGACGAGCACCCGGAAAGCAGCAGCGCGGCCCCCGCGAGCGCCACCGTCACCGACACCCCCCTGGCCGCGTAGCCCCGCCCGCGACCTGTGATTTTGCGGTACATCCACTCCCCCTCGGGTGCACAGTCCGGTGCTCAATCCTGACATAACTGCGTGCGGCTCACGAGGTCCGGCCACCCCGGCGACACACCTGTAGGAGACCTGTTACAGCCCGCCGAAGCGGGGTAGGCGAGGGGCCGTGGGGGGCGGGACAGAAAGGGCAGGGTCATGCTGGACCGCACCTCTGCGCGCAGGATGGCACAGGCCCTGGTGGAGGCTGCCGACA
This sequence comes from Streptomyces sp. NPDC127108, assembly GCF_042677545.1. Taxonomy (NCBI): domain Bacteria; kingdom Bacillati; phylum Actinomycetota; class Actinomycetes; order Kitasatosporales; family Streptomycetaceae; genus Streptomyces; species Streptomyces sp. NPDC127108. The sequence continues at coordinate 179,984 of NZ_JBHXTE010000008.1, forward strand.
CCGCCGCCGACGACTTCGACGCGGAACGCCACCTTCGGCGCGTCTGCCAGCACTGTGCCGAACTCCTCGGCGCCCTCGCCGCCGGCGTGATGTACGCCGACGCCCACGGCGCCCTCCACGTCGCGGTCAGCGACAAGGGCGGTGAGCTGGCCAAGGACCTCCTCGAAGCCCAGGCGGCGGACGGCCCCTGCCTGGAGGTCTACAGCACCGGCCGCCCCGTGGCACCCGTCCGGCTCGCCTCGGCCGACGCGCTCACGCGCTGGCCCGGCTTCACGGAGCGGGCCCGCGCGCGGGGCGTGTTCGCCACGTTCGCGGTGCCGCTGCGGACCCGCAAGGGGGTGCTCGGCGCGCTCAATGTCTTCGTGGCGCGGGCGCCGGACGGGAGCCGATCCCCCAGCCGTCCGCAAGAGGGCGAAGAAGACGGCGCGTTGGCGCTCGCGCAAGCGCTCGCCGACGCCGCCGGGGTCGGGTTGCACAACCACCGCGCGTACGCCGCGTACCGCGACCTGTCCCGGCAGCTGCAGTCCGCCCTGACCAGCCGCATCCGCATCGAGCAGGCCAAGGGGATACTCGCCGAGCGCTGGCGGACCGGTCTGGACGTGGCCTTCGAGGCGCTGCGGCGGCACGCGCGCCGGGAGCGCCTGGTGATGGACGTGGTCGCGGGCATGGTGATCGAAGGCGCCCTGGACGACGCGACGTTGCTCGGCGAGGACTCGTAACCCTCCCGATCGCCCTGTCCACTTGGCGCCAAAAGGCCTCTAGGCCACGGCCGTCATCCGTTCTAGAGTCAGTCCTACGGCCCAAGCCCCCGGCCGGAGTTGCCTGTTCCACAACGTTGGGACCATCTGAATCGCTGGGACCATCCAAGGCCTCCCGTGCCGGCGCCGGGTTTCTCCCGCAGCTCGAGCGCGCGCGGTCGAGGACCAGCCCGGTCGACGACTCCGGGGGGAGCGGGTCGTTGGCCGGGCCAGGTTGTGTTCGCGTCGGCCGCGCGCCGGGGTGCGCGCCGTGCGCATGGGTCCGCACGTCAGGGGCGCGAGGACTGGTTGACAGTGTCCATGACCACCTGGGACTCTCCGGGCGACAAGTCCATACATCGAGGCGACGGTTGCCAGGAACCCGGTGCGACTCCGGGACGGTCCCGCCACTGTTACCCCGCGCGAGTCACCGCTCACCCGCGCGCGGAAGTCAGGAACTGACCCGTCGTCCTCCTGCCATGGGGCGTGGAAACCCCAGAAGGAGAACACGTATGTCCACCGCTACGCCTGCCCACGGCCCGGCACACTCGGACACCGCGGCGATACAGTCCGCGACGATCGAGACCCGCGACTGGCTCATCGCGGCGGCCGCCGCGATCATCGCGCTGATCGCCCTGTACGCCGTCTTCATGGACAACGGCTCGCTGATCTCGGCGACCGGCGACTACCTGCACGAGTTCGCTCACGACGGCCGGCACCTCTTCGGTGCTCCCTGCCACTGATCGGGGCCGCACGCACCATGCCGACGTCCCCGAAGTCCCCGAACTCCCCAACCGCTCCCAGTACTTCCCCCGACCCATCAGATCCCTCCGGCGAATCCCCCAAGTCGCCTGAAACCGCTGAAACCTCCGCGGCCTCCGCGGTCCCCAAGGCCCCCGACACTCCTGCCCGCGCCCGGACCGGTGGCTCTCCCGTGCTGCCGCTGCTCGGTCGCGGGATGGTCGCGGGAGCGCTCGGCGGGCTCGCCGCGGGCCTGTTCTCGCTGCTGCTCGCCGAACCCCTGATGGACAAGGCGATCCGCGCCGAGGAGGCCCGTTCGCACGAGCACGAACCCGCGGGCGGCGCCGTGCAGCACCACGAGGAGCTGTTCTCGCGCTCCACCCAGCACGCGGGCCTGGTGATCGCCCTCGTCGTGGCGGGGATCGCGATCGGCGTGCTGTTCGCCGTCGCGTACGCGCTCGTGCACCGGCGTGATCCGCGCGCCAACCCGTGGCCGCGCGCCCTCGCGTTCTGCGCGGCCGCGTTCTGCGCCGTCTCGCTGTTCCCCGCGCTGCGCTATCCGGCGGCCCCGCCCGGGGTCGGCGACGCGGGCACGGTGGGCGACCGGCAGGAGATGTGGCTGGGCGCGGTCGTCCTCGGCGTGCTCGGCATGTTCCTGGTGTGGCAGGTGTACGTACGCCTCGCCGCGCGCCCCGTACCGGTGCGGCAGTCCGCGGCCGCCGTGACGGCGGTGGCGGTCCTCGCGCTCCTGTGGGCGCTGCCCGACAACCCCGATCCGGTCCCGGTCAGCGCGACCCTGCTGTGGGACTTCCGGATGCTGTCCCTGGCGTCGCACGTGCTGCTGTGGGCGGTGTTCGCGGGTGTCTTCGGCGGCCTCGGGCTGCGCGCCCTGCGGACGAAGGAGCCGGTCACGGCCGGTGCGGCGGGCTACGGCTCGGCGGCGCCGGTGAGCTAGCGGCTACGGCCTCGCGGCCCCGGTGAGGTAGGCGGACACGACCACGTTGGCCGAGTAGGTGCGGCTCGCGCGGTCGAAGGTGCCGCCGCAGGTGATCAGGCGCAGTTCGGCCCGGCCCTCCTCACGGGGGCCGTAGGCCGTGCGCGCGCTGAAGTCGTCGCGGCCGAGGACCTGCACGTCGTCCACCGTGAACTCGGCGACCGAACCGTCGTCCCTGGTCACACGCACCTTCTCGCCGGGGCGCAGGGTGCTGAGGTGGTAGAACACGGCGGGCTTGGACTCGGTGTCGACGTGCCCGACGAACAGGGACGTGCCGCGCGCGCCGGGGCGCACCCCGCCCCCGTACCAGCCCACGACACCCGGCTGTGCGAACGGCGGCGGGTCGATGGCGCCCTCCGCGTCCAGGCCACGGGCGACGACGGGGGCGCGGACGCCGAGGCCCGGTACGTCGACGCGCTGCGGGCGGGCGGCGGCGAGCGGCGCGTGCGGAGGCGGCAGGTCGACCCCGGCGGGGCGGCCGACGGCGGCCACGTCGCCCGTCGTCGGGTCGGAGAGGCCGCCGCGGACGTCGGTGATCTCGTTGCCCCACAGCCACAGGCCGACGAGCAGGAACGCCCAGGCCACGCCCATGACGAGGCGGCTCGTGCCGGGCGGGTGGGGGCCCGCGTCCGGGTCCGGGCCCGTCACGGTGTCACTCCGGGTGGCGGCGGCGGACGCTGCGCAGCGCCACGGCGACGGCCGCCACGCCCGCGAGGACCAGGCCGACGACCGCGTGCCGGGTGCCGGGGCCCGCCTCGTCGGCCTCGGCCGCGGCCGCGGTGAGGGAGGCGGTGCCGCCGCCTCCGGCGCGGACCGGGGCGGTGGGGGTCTGCCCTGTTCCGGCGCCCGCCACCTGGACCGTGCCGACGCCCTGGTGCGGGTGTCCGTCACAGGTGACGGTGATCTCGTACGTTCCCGACACGCCCTGCCTGACCCGGGTGGTCCCGGAGAGGGTGTTCTGCTTGCCGTCGCGGCCCGTCAGCTCCGCGTCCCGCGTGAACGCGCCCGATCCCGCCGCTCCGGTGGTGCCGTCGCACCCCTTCACCCGTACGTCGACGCGGGCACCCGGGGTGGCGTTCGCCGGGGTGACCTGGGCTTTCACCTGGTCCTTGTCATGCGCGGTTGCTGGCGGGGGCGCCCATGCGGCGATGAGGACGGCGACGCCGACGCCACGCACGGCGAGCGAACATATACCCATCGTGAACCTCCTGTACCAGCAGGTTCCCGCCCTCCCGGGGCCCGCGCATCCCCGACACACCCGTCCGGGGCGGATGCTGGCGAGGGCGCCTTGACCAGTGGCTGTGCCCCGTAAGGGGCGCGGGGAACTGCGCGACCAGCCACAACAAAGCCGCAGACGCGTCTGCCGGGATCTCAGCAGACGCGTCTGCGGCTTTTCTCGCGCTGAGCGCGCAGTTCCCCGCGCCCCTTACGGGGCCCGACTGAGCCCGCGCGCAGCGTGCCCGTGACGGGGCTCGGTCAGACCCTGTCGACCAGGTCGGCGATCGAGTCGACCACGTTCGACGGGCGGAACGGGTGCCGGTCGATGTCGGCGCGGGTCGTGAGCCCGGTGAGGACCAGGAAGGTCTCCATTCCGGCTTCCAGTCCGGCGAGGACATCCGTGTCCATGCGGTCCCCGATCATCGCGCTCGTCTCCGAGTGCGCCCCGATCGCGTTCAGCCCCGTCCGCATCATCAGGGGGTTCGGCTTGCCCGCGAAGTACGGCTGCTTGCCGGTGGCCTTGGTGATGAGGGCGGCGACGGCACCGGTGGCGGGCAGCGGCCCCTCCGTGGAGGGCCCGGTCTCGTCCGGATTGGTGCAGATGAAGCGGGCGCCGGCGTTGATGAGCCGGACGGCCTTGGTCATGGCCTCGAACGAGTACGTCCGGGTCTCGCCGAGGACCACGTAGTCGGGGGCGTGGTCGGTGAGGACGTACCCGATGTCGTGCAGGGCGGTGGTGAGTCCGGCTTCGCCGATGACGTACGCGGTGCCGCCGGGACGCTGGTCGTCGAGGAACTTGGCGGTGGCGAGCGCGGAGGTCCAGATGTTGTCCACGGGGACGTCGAGGCCCATGCGGTTGAGCCGGGCCTGGAGGTCACGGGCGGTGTAGATGGAGTTGTTGGTGAGGACGAGGAACGGCTTGCCCGAGTCGCGCAGCTTCTTGATGAACGCGTCGGCGCCGGGGATCGGTACGCCTTCGTGGATGAGCACGCCGTCCATGTCGGTGAGCCACGATTCGATGGGCTTGCGCTCTGCCATGGGGTGCACTCCTGCGGTCTGCGCGAACTGATGCTGCTGGGGGCGCCGGGACGACAGTGTGCCGACGCCCCCCAGCGTAATCACGAAGCGCTGATCTTCACCCCGTCGATCACCCAGAACCAGTTGTTGCCCCCGGTGTAGCGGAAGTGGACTTGGGCGGTCCGGGCGCCCGCCGGGACCTGGAGCCGCAGGGACTCCACGACGGAGGGGGTGTCGGCGGCGTACGTCTTCACGACGGCGGGCGCCCCGCCGTCGTAGGAGACGAGCACCTGGCCCTGCTGCGGCGCCTCGTGGCGGTAGAACGTCGTGTACGTGAGGGTGGCCGCGGCTCCGCCCCGCACCTCGTACGCGGGACTGCTCAGGGTCGAGTCGAAGGTGCCGGTGACGGCCTTGTCGGACCACTCGTCGCCGTCGGCGACGGCGAAGACGCCGCGGGCCCGGATGTTGAGCTCGCGCTGCTGGTCGCGCTGGGTCTTGGTCCAGAACTCGTCGGTCGTGAACGACCAGCCGCGCCACTCGGTGACCCCGCCGCCACCCATCCGGGAGTTGTCGACGGACCAGCCGCTGGGCGGGGTGTGGGTGAAGCCGATGACGCCCGCGCCGACGCCGGTCTCGTCGACGGGCGGCTTGAGGGAGCCGCGCAGCGCGTCGAAGGCGTCCGGGGACGGCTGCTGTATCGGGCGTCCGTCCAGGCCCCAGGCCGGGTCGATCGGGACGCCGAGGTGCGCGAGCGCGCTGGCGGCGACGTCGGGCATCCGCACGTCGTGCCGCACCGACCCGGCCGCCGTGCCGCCGCCGCGCGCGATCAGGAAGGTCTGCCGTTCGGCCCAGCTGGACCCGCCGTGGCCGCCCGCGTCGGTGTGGCCGTGGTCGGCGGTGATCATGATGAGCCAGTCCTCGTCGCCGTACGTGCCCCGGGAGGTGACGGCGTCGACCAGCTGACCCACCTGGCCGTCGGCGGTGCGGATGGCGTCCAGGTACTGCTGGCTGGCGGCGCCGTCGCTGTGCCCGGCGTGGTCGATGTTGTCGAGCTGCACGAACACGGCGTCCGGGTCGGCGTCGCGCAGTCTCGCGACGGCCCGCGCGGTGGTGCCGGTGTCGTATTCGGCGGCGGGCGTGGACACGCGGGTGTCGACCTTCGGCGAGAAGATCGTGTCGGTGATGGGCGCCCAGGAGGACACGGCGTACGTGTTCAGGGACGGCTTCGCGGCCTCGGCGCGGGTCATGAAGTCCGGGTAGCGGGCCAGGTCGTGGCCGGTGAAGTCGTTGTTGAGGACCTTGTGCTTGTCGGGCCAGACGCCGGTGAGGAGCGTGGACCAGCCGGGGCCCGACGAGGTGGGCGCGAGCGGGTTGGCGTAGAGGGCGCTGGGGGCGGTGAGCCCGTCGGCCATCAGGGACTTGAGGGTGGGTGCGGTGGCGTCCTTGATGCGGCTGAGGAGCGCGCCGTCGAGGCCGATGATCAGGACCTTGGGCTTGCGCGCGGCGGCGTGGGCGACGGTGGCGAGGGGGCCCGCGGTGACGGCGAGGGCGGCGCCGAGGGACGCGGCGGAGACGAGGAGCGAGCGGCGGGACGGGCCGTGGGACACGGTTCCTCCGGGAGAGTCACGACAGGGAAGGGGTGTGCGGGCATGCCAACGCCCCTGGCGGTGCAGGGGCGTTGGTCCAGACTCGTTACCGTCAGGGGTGACGGCGGGGGTGCTCAGCTGCCGGTGGCCGACTTCCAGTCCTCGACGTACGACTTGAGGTTCTTGGAGATGTCGTCCCAGTCCGGCTCGAAGACCTCGACGCCGTCCATGAGCTTGTCGAGGGCGATGGCGTTGGCGTCGGTGGCCTTGATGTCCTTGCGGGCGGCGAAGCCACCGCCGATCTCGCTGACCTGCGCCTGCGCGGTGCGGCTGAGCAGGTAGTCGAGGAACTTCTTGGCGTTGGCGCTGTGCGGCGCCTTGTTCACGAGCCCGGCGGCGTAGGGCAGCGCGAAGGTGGTGGGCTTCTTGCCCTTCTTCGCCGGGAACCAGATGCCGAGGTTCGGCATGTCCTTGGACTGCGCGTAGTTCATCTGGACGTCGCCGTTGGCGACGAGCAGTTCGCCCTTGTCGACCTTGGGGGCGAGCTTGCCGGTGGAGGCGGACGGGCCGACGTTGTTGGACTGCAGCTTCTCCAGGTACTTCATGGCGGGCTCCTTGCCGCCGAAGTCGTGCATGGCCTTGATGAGGACGGCGGTGCCGTCGCCCGCGACGCCGGGCGTGGAGTACTGGAGCTTGTTCTTGTACGCGGAGTCCGTCAGCTCGTCCCAGGTCTTCGGCGCCTTGGAGCCGCCGAGTTCCTTCTTGTTGTGGATGAACCCGAAGTAGTTGTTCACGACGGAGGTCCACTTGCCGTCGGAGGCCTTGTTCGCGCCGTCGACGTGCTCGGACCCCTTGGGCTCGTACGTCTGGAGCAGGCCCTTCTCGTCGGCCTGCTGGATGAACGGCGGGAGCGTGACGATGACGTCGGCCTGGGTGTTGGACTTCTCGCGGACGGCGCGCTGCACCATCTCGCCGGAGCCGCCCTCGACGTACTTGACCTTGATGCCGGTCTTCTTCTCGAAGTCCTTGAAGACCTTGTCGTACCAGCCGTCGCCGTTCTCGCCCTTGAGGCCGTCGGCGCTGTAGACGGTGACGACCTTGGCGTCGGACGCGGCGGAGTCGCCGCCGCAGGCGGTGAGGGTGCCGGCGAGGACGAGGGAGCCGGACAGGGCGGCGAGCGTGCGGACGGGGACGCGGGGGTGGCGGGACATAACGTGTCGTACTCCTAACGAGTCACGAGTGACAACGGGACACGGAAAGCAGGGGGGTTGGGGAGGTCAGCGGTAGGAGGCCTTGGTGCGGATCCGGGAGACGGCGAACAGGACGAGCAGCGTCGCCGCCATGAGGACCACGGCCAGGGCGGCGCCGGTGAAGGTGGCGCCGCGGTCGGTGGCGGCGTAGATCCGCACGGGCAGCGGGGTCCAGTCCGGCGGGTAGAGCATCATCGTGGCGCTCAGCTCGCCCATGGACAGGGCGAAGCAGAGCCCGGCGGCGGCGGTCAGGGACGGCAGCAGCAGGGGCAGTTTCACCCGCCACAGGACGTACGCGGGCCGGGCGCCCAGGGACGCCGCGGCCTGCTCGTACGCCGGGTCGAGACGCACGATGGCGGCCGCGACCGACTGGTAGGCGAACGCCGTGACAAGAATGGCGTGCGCGAGGACGACGATCGTGGACGTGCCGTTGAGGATCATCGGCGGCTTGCTGAAGGCGACGAGGACCGCGAGGCCCACGACCACCGACGGCACGGCGACGGGCAGCATGAACAGGGTGTCGAGGGTGCGCCCGCACAGCCGCGAAAGCCGTGACGTGCCCTCCCCGCGCCCCTTCAGCGCGGCGGCGGCAAGGGCGGCCCAGGTGCCCGCGGCGAGCGCAATGAGGCTGGCGCCGAGGGCGGTGAGCAGGCTGGTGGTGAGGGCCTGGAGGGATTCGCCGCGGGTGGCGGCCGAGTAGTGCTCGCCGGTGAAGCCGGACGGGAACGCCCCCGACCAGTGCCCGGCGAACGACGCCGCGACGATCACGAGGAGCGGCAGCGCGAACAGCGGCAGGAAGAGCACGAAGAAGAGGACCCAGGTCGCCCACTTGCCCTTGCGGCTATGCACCAGCACGACGGCTCACCACCCGGTAGAGGCCGTACAGGCCCACGGAGATCGCGATGTTGACGACGGCGACGACGCAGGCCGCCGGGTAGTCGGACTCGAGCATCGCCTTGCCGTACACGAGCATCGGCAGCGTCGTGACGTCCTTGGCCCCGGTGAAGAGCACGATCCCGAACTCGTTCAGGCACATCACCAGGACGAGGCTCCCGCCGGCGGCGAGCGCGGGCAGCGCCTCGGGCAGGATGACCTGCCGTACGACCCTGAGCGGCCGCGCCCCCAGCGAGGAGGCGACCTCCAGCTGGGCCGTGTCGATCGCCGAGAACGCGGCGAGCAGCGGCCGCATCACGAACGGCGTGAAGTACGTGATCTCGGCGAGCAGCACGCCCCACGGCGTGGTGAGGAACTGGAAGGGTCCGTCGCCGGTGGCCCCCGTCGCGTCCGTCCACAACCCGTTGGCCATGCCCTTGGTGCCGTAGATGAACAGCAGCGCGAGCGTGATCAGGAACGACGGGAAGGACAGGAACACATCGATGAACTTCGCGACGGCCTTCCCACCGGGAAACGGCACGAACGCGATCACCAACGCGAGCGCGAACCCGAGCACCAGACACCCCACAGTGGCCCCCACCGCCAACCACACCGTCGTCCCCAGCGCCTCCCGGAACGACTCGGAGGCGAACACATCGGAGTACGGCTGCAGCGAGGTCCCGCCCGTGTCGGGCTGCACGGACTGCTGCACGACGAGGGCGAGGGGATAGAGAAACACAAGCCCAAGCAGGGCGACCGGGGGCAACGCCCACACGAACGCGGGCACACGAACTTGCCGTGCCCGCTGCGGCTCGCGCCCCGGCCCCGGGTCACGCTCCTGTTCCGTCCGCCGCTGTGGGCAATCGTTCCGCAGGGCGGGACGGGTGGGCACAGCCCCAGGCCGACGGCCACCGTCCACCAGGCGCTCAGTCGGACTACCCATCGGTCACCCCTGCGGCCAGCAGCACCGCGTCCTCCGGCGCGAAGTGCAACGTAACGCCGCTGCCAAGCCCCGGCGGCTCCCGAAGCTCCCGCAGATCCGCCTTCACGGAGTGACCCCCCACATCGACGAACACCCGATGCGTGGCCCCCCGCCACTGCACCTCGGTGACCGTCCCGCTCAACGCGTTGGGCCCCGGCCCGAGCCCGACCAGATGCGGCCGCACACACAAAGTGGCGGAAACCCCGGCGGCCACCTCCCCGGTGTCGACCTTCAACTCGGCCCCACCCAGGGAGACCGACCCGACCCCCACAGAAACCGGCAGGAGATTCGCGTTGCCCACGAAAGAAGCCGTGAACTCGTTCCGCGGCCTGCGATAAAGCTCCTGCGGAGTCCCGCAGTCCTGCAACCGGGCCCGGTCCATGACGGCGATCCGATCGGCGAGAGTGAGCGCCTCGACCTGGTCATGGGTGACGTACAGAATGGACACGTCGGGCAACTCCCGGTGCAGCCGGGCGAGTTCGGCGAGCATCCCGGACCGGAGCTGCGCGTCGAGCGCGGACAGCGGCTCGTCGAGCAGCAGCACCCCCGGCCGGATGGCGAGCGCACGGGCGATGGCGACGCGCTGCTGCTGCCCCCCGGACAGCTCCCGGGGATACCGCTTGGCGTACGCGGCCATCCCGGTCAGCTCAAGCGCGTCGGCGACCCGCCCGGGAATCTCGGCCCGGGCGACCTTCTGCGCCTTGAGCCCGAAGGCCACGTTGTCCTCGACCCGCATGTGCGGGAACAGGGCGTACTGCTGGACGACCATGCCGATGCCGCGCCGGTGCGGCGGCAGCGCGGTGACGTCGCGGTCGCCGATGAACACGCGCCCGGAGGCGGGCCGCACGAATCCGGCGACGGCCCGCAGCGCGGTGGTCTTCCCCGACCCCGAGGGCCCGAGCAGCGCCATGACCTCACCGGGCTCGACGGTGAGGTCCAGGCTGTCGAGCACTGTGTTCTCGCCGTGCCTGCCGTACGCGACGGACACGGAGTCGAAGCGTATGCCGCTGCTCATCGGCGAAAGCCCCGGAGCAGCGCGGGCAGTTCGGCGACGGAGCCGAGGACGTGGGTGGCCCCGGCGCCGGTGAGGGCCGCCGTGTCGTGGGCGCCGGTGAGCACCCCGGCGACGACTCCGGCCCCGGACCGCACCCCGCTGCGCATGTCGTACGCGGTGTCCCCGGCGACGGCGACCTCGCGGACGTCGTCGGCGGCGCCGGTACGCAGGAACGCGGCGAGCACCATGTCGGGGTAGGGGCGCCCGCGGCCGCCCGCGTCGGCGGGGCACAGAGTGAGGGCGACGAGGTCGCGCCAGCCGAGGGCGTCGAGGATGGCGTCCTGGGTGACACGGGCGAAGCCGGTGCTCAGGACCACGGTCAGGCCGTCGGCCCGCAGTTCCTCGACGGCCTCGCGGGCCCCGGGGATCGGGGCGATGCGCCCGCCGTCGACCAGCTGTCCGTACGCCTTCTCGAAGGCCGCGTTCGCCCGCTGTGCGAGGTCCTCGTCGCCGAACAGGTGCCGGAAGACGGAGATTTTCGACTCGCCCATGGTGGCGCGGACGTACTCCAGTTTCGCGGCGTGGTCGGCGGAGCCCTCCTCGACGCCGAGTTCGCGCGCGGCGGCGGCGAAGGCCTGCTCGACCAGGCCGCCGTCGGCGACGGTGGTCCCGGCCATGTCGAGCACCACAAGTCGTACGTTCGCGTTGACGTTCTCGGTCAACTTCCTCACCATCCCAGCTCGTCGGCGGTCTTCTCGGCGATGGCGGGCGAGCAGGTCATGCCGCGCCCGCCGGGCCCGGTGACCAGCACGACGCCGTCGCGCACCTGCTCGCGGTGCACGACCCGGCTGGTGTCGACGCACTGCGCGTACACCCCCGCCCAGCGCCGCCTGATCCTCGGCAGCGGGCGCCCCAGGAAGCCCTCGACGACCTCGGTGAGGTGGTCGTAGGGGTCTTCGAGGGTGTCGAAGGCGAAGGGGTGTTCGTACTCGTGGGTGTCGCCGATGGTCAGGCCGCCGTCGGCGCGCTGCACCATGAGCAGCTGCATCTTGTGGGCGGCGGCGGTCGGCGTCTGGGTCTGCCCGGCGTTGAGGGCGTCCAGCTCCGGCGACTTGTACGCCGGGTAGTAGCGGAAGCTGTCGGCGTCGGCGACGGACGTGGTGAGCGGCTCGCCGAGCGGGGCGGTCTGCATCATCTGGAGGCGGACGCGGCGCACCGGCAGCTCCGGCGCGAGCTCGCGGACGAGGCCGCCGAGCCAGGCGCCGGTGCACAGCACCACGACGTCGCCGCGGTGCACGTCGCCGTGGTCGTCGCGCACGGCGCCCGCGCCCACGACCTCGCGGACCTCGCGGCCGGGCAGGAAGGTGTAGCGCGGCGACTTCGACAGCTCTGCGCGCAGGTGCGGCTGGGCGGTGCGCGGCTCGACGGCGGCGTCCCGCTCGCACCACAGGGCGGCGGTGAACTCGCCGCGCAGGGCCGGGTTGAGCGCGCGGGCCTCGTCGGCGCCGAGCAGTTTGTAGCCGCGGGCCGCCGCGTCGGGGCGGGCGAGGGCGGCCTCGGCGACGGCGCGCTCGCGCTCGTTGCGTACGAGGGTCAGCGAGCCGATGGCACGGAAGCCGAGGCCCGGGACGCGGGCGCCGATCTCCTCCCACAGCTCGCGGGCGCGCAGGGCGGTGTCCAGCTCCTCGCCGCCCGCGCGGCCGCTGACCCATATCTGCCCGAAGTTGCGGAGCGACGCCCCGCGGGCCTCGCTCTCGCGCTCGATCTGTACGACCTCGTGGCCGCGCTCCAGTGCGTGCCAGGCGTGCATGGTTCCCACCACGCCGGCTCCTACGACGATGACTCTCACGACGGCAACGCTCCTGTCGACGGGTGACCCGGCGGGGGCCGGTTGGCAACGGGACGGTGAACGGGCCATCAAGCTTGGACTAGACCCGTTACCGTTCCGTAATCATGAGGGGTCGACGAGCGTGCGGGAAGAGGGCCGACTGACGTACGGGAAGGGGGAGTTCGCCGCGCGCGCCGCGGGGCGGGTCAGCTCTCGCCGCCGGCCAGGTGCGTCGTGAAGGAGAAGCGGTCGCCCCGGTAGAGGGTGCGCACGCGCTCCAGGGGGCGGCCCTGGGTGTCGCGCGATACGCGGTGGATCAGGAGCATGGGCAGCGCGGGCGGCGTCCCGATGAGCAGGGCCTCGCGGGGCGTCGCGAGCACCGTCTCGATGCGTTCGTCCGCGTCGCCGAAGGGGATGCCGAGCCGTTCGCGCAGGTAGGCGTAGAAGGACGAGTCGGGTTCGAAGTCCCGGTCCAGGCGCGGCACCCGCTCCACGGACACATAGGTCGACTCCAGGCCCACCCGCTCCTCGTCCGCGAGCAGCACCCGCTCCATGTGCCACACGGGCTCACCGACGGGGACCCCTATGTCGGCGGCGAGCGCGGCCGGGCACGGGAAGCGGTCGAGGGAGATGAGGGTACGTCCGGGGGTGCGGCCCTGGCGGCGGACGCCCTCGGTGTAGCTGGCGAGCGACAGGGGCTGTTCCAGCTTGGGCCCGGCGACGACGGTGCCGCGGCCCTGGCGGCGCAGGCGGCCCTCCAGGAGCAGCTCGCGCAGGGCCTGCCGGACCGTCTCGCGCGCGACCTCGTACCGCTCGGCGAGGTCCCGCTCCGTGGGCAGCGTCCGCCCGTCGCCGAGGTCGTCGATCAGCTCGGCGATGCGGGCCTTGACGGCGTAGTACTTCGGGATGCGGCCGTGCTCGGGGATGCCGGAGCGGATCGGGGCTCCGGGAGCCTGGTCGCGCAGGTGGTCGGGCGGGGCGGCGTTGGGCTTGTCCACGGGCAGATGTTCGCACGTCGCGGGCGTGGGGGTGGGGGTGGGCGGGCGCGGGGACGCGGAGGGGGCCGGGATGCGGAGAAGGCCGGGATGCGGAGAAGGCCGGGATGCGGAGAAGGCCGGGGCGCGGAGAAGGCCGGGGCGCGGAGAAGGCCGGGCCCGTGCCGCCGGGTGGTGCTTCGGCTGGGGCGGCGACGGACACGGCCTTCTCGGAGGCGGTGGGACGGCTGTGTCAGCTCCCTCTGGCCCGAAGGCGCCGAGATCCCACCACAAGGGCCACGCCGCCGAGGAGGAGGGCGGCGGCGGTGACCCCGAGCCCGGGCAGGTATCCCGGGCCGGTCCTTGCGAGTTCGCCGGGGGCTGCGGCGGCCGGACCGCCCGCCCCGACGATGTCGAACGCGTAGTCGTTGGAGGCGCCCACCCAGTCCCCGTCGTCGTCGCGGCGCCGCACCACGGCGGCGCTCGCCACGACGTCACCGGGGGCGGCGTCGGAGGTGAAGGCGAGCCGGAGGCCGACGGTGCGGGTGGAGCCGGGGGCGAGGGTGAAGCCGGGGCTCCCATCGGCTCCGCCGCCCCCACCGCCGAGGACGCCGATGGTCTCGTCCCGGTCCGTCCGCTCGAACCGCACCGGCCGCCGCCGCGTCCCGTCGTCGAACTCCAACTGGATCTGATGCGGCTTCAGGGACTTGCCGCGGTCGACGAGCACGATGACGGGGTGGACGTTTCCGCACGTGACGTCCGTGGTGTTGGTCAGCTCCAGGGACCAGCTCCGAAAGCCGCCGCCGCGTTCGTACGTGGCGGGGCCGCCGCTGATGCGGGTGCCGATCGGGAACCCGTCCCCCGCCCCCTTCGCACAGCCGGGCCGCGGCGCCCCCGGGCCGCTCGCGCGCGCCGGGTCACCGGCGGCCGCCGCCACCTCGGCCCCGGCGGGCACGAGGGTGACGGCGGCGGCGACGGCGACGCCTGCCGCGAGGGAACTGCGAAGTCGCATGGGGAGCCCTTGCTGGCGGCCTGGGTGCGGGGAGCACCGGGGACGGCCGAACTGACGGCGGAACAGCGCCCGTTGGGATGCCCGGAAAGCGGCCGGACGACAACGGGTCGCGGCCCAGACCCTGCCACGCGCGCGCGACCCCGCACCTGCCCCGACGCCGTCGGCGACCCGTTCGGCTGGCCGATTCCCCCCTAACAGCCGATTCTTCGTCAAGTCCGATTGGCGGGAAAGGCGGCACCCGCCCGGCCGAAGAGCGGGGCGAGGACGAGTTGCGCGGCGCCCTCCGCGACGCCCCGGTCACCGCCGGGCGCGACCCGCACGCCGACGGCCTCCCGGGCGCCCTCGCGCCGGGCCCGCTCGGCGACGACGGCACCGACACCGCGTACGAACAGCTCCTCGGCGGCGCCGACGGTACGCCCGCCGAGCAGTACGAGGTCGATGTCGAGCAGCGCGACCAGGTTGCCCGCGGCGGTGCCGAGCACGCGCGCGGCCTCGCCGAGGTCCCCGCGCGCGACGGCGGCCAGGCACAAGGCCTCGACGCACCCTCGGTCACCGCACTCGCAGGGCGGCCCGTCCAGCTGCACCACTTGGTGCCCGAACTCCCCGGCCCCGGTCCGCGCCCCCCGGTACAACCCCCCACCCAACACGAGCCCGGCCCCGAGCCCGGTCCCCAGATGCAGATAGGCGAACGCCTCGGCGGCCCCGCCGAGCGCGAGCCCGAGCGCGGCGGCGTTGGTGTCCTTGTCCACCTCGACCGCGAGGTCGAGCCGCCCGGCCAGCGCGTCGCGCAGCGGATACCCGTCCCACTCCGGGAACCCGGTGACGCGCTGCAGCACCCCGGCGGAGTGGTCGAGCGGCCCCGGCAGAGCGACACCGACGCCGAGCACGCCGGATGCCGCCGCGGGCGCCCCCGCGCCGCCCGGACCCCCGCCGAGCAGCACCTCGACCTCGGCCGCCGCGGCCGCCACGACGGCCTCGCAGCCGGCGCCGAAGTCCAGCGGGACCCGCCGCTCGGCGACGACGACCCCGGCAAGGTCGACGAGGACGGCGAGCAGCGCGTCGCGGTCCAGGTGCAGGCCCACGGCGTATCCCGCGCCGGGGACGAGCCGAAGCAGCGTCTGCGGCTTCCCCCCGGTGGAAGCCCGCCGCCCCGCGTCGGCCACCAGGCCCTCCTCCCGCAGCCGCGCGACGATCTTGCTGACGGCCTGCGGAGTGAGCCCGGTCAGCGACGCCAGTTCCAGGCGCCCCACTCCCGCGCCCCCGGCCCGCCGCAGCAGATCGAGCACGAGCGCCGCGTTGTGCCCCCGCAGCGCCCGCAGATTCACCCCGGCCCCGCCGGGAACCCCCGGCCTCTTCTCACTGTTCACACCCCCATTGTCGCCGCCGCTTGCACTTTGGCAACACCGTTGCCAAAGTAGAGGGCATGACTCAAGGCACGAACGACCTCCGCGTGGGCCTGATCGGCTACGGCCTCGCGGGCTCCGTCTTCCACGCCCCCCTGATCGCCGCGACCGAGGGCCTGGCCCTGGACACGGTCGTCACGTCGAACGCCGAGCGGCAGGCGCAGGCGCGCGCCGAGTTCGGCGCGGACCTGCGCTGCGCGGCCGACGCCGACGAGCTGTGGGACCGCGCGGACGACCTCGACCTGATCGTGGTGGCGTCGCCGAACAAGACGCACGTACCGCTCGCGACCGCCGCGCTCAAGGCGGGCCTGCCGGTGGTCGTGGACAAGCCGCTCGCGGGCACCGCGGCCGAGGCCCGCGACCTGGCGGCCCTCGCGGACGAGCGCGGCCTGCTGCTCTCGGTGTTCCAG
This sequence comes from Streptomyces sp. NPDC127108, assembly GCF_042677545.1. Lineage (NCBI taxonomy): Bacteria > Bacillati > Actinomycetota > Actinomycetes > Kitasatosporales > Streptomycetaceae > Streptomyces > Streptomyces sp. NPDC127108. Next base: position 196,003 of record NZ_JBHXTE010000008.1, read on the forward strand.
AACCGCCGCTGGGACAACGACTTCCGCACGCTGCGCGCGCTGCTCGCCGAGGGCGCCCTCGGCGACGTCCAGCGCTTCGAGTCCCGCTTCGAGCGCTGGCGCCCGCAGCCGAAGGGCGGCTGGCGCGAGTCCGGCGACCCCGAGGAGATCGGCGGCCTGCTGTACGACCTGGGAAGCCATGTGGTCGACCAGGCCCTGGTCCTGTTCGGCCCGGCGGCGGCGGTGTACGCGGAGGCGGACGTGCGCAGGCCGGGCGCGCAGGCCGACGACGACACGTTCATCGCCGTGACGCACGCGGGCGGCGTCCGCTCGCACCTGTACGTGAGCGCGACGACGGCCCAGCTCGGCCCGCGCTTCCGGGTGCTCGGCTCGTCGGCGGGCTATGTGAAGTACGGCCTCGACCCGCAGGAGGCCGCGCTGCGCGAGGGCAGGCGGCCGACGGACGAGGACCCGTGGGGCGTGGAGCCGGAGGCTCTGTGGGGCAAGGTCGGCTCGGGCGAGTCCCCGCTGACCGGCGGCGGCCGCCCCGAGCCCACGCTGCCGGGCGACTACCCCGCGTACTACGCCGCCGTGGCCGCCGCGCTGCGCGGCGAGGGCGACAACCCGGTCACCGCGCGGGAGGCCGCCGCGACGCTCGACGTCCTGGAGGCCGCGCGCCGCTCGGCCCGCGAGGGCGTGGCGGTGACGCTGTGACGACGCGCCCCACGACACCGGCACAGTCCCCGGCGCCCACCGCCCCCACCGTCGCCGAACTGGAGGAGCAGGAGCGGCGCCTGACGCTCCGCCGCTTCACGTACGACGACGCCTGGGCGCTCGGCTCCCTGCTCGTGGACATGGCCCGCGAGCGCGAGGCGCCGGTCGCCATCGACATCCGGCGCGGCGGCCAGCAGCTGTTCCACGCCGCGCTGCCGGGATCGACGCCCGACAACGACGCGTGGATCGACCGCAAGCGCCGCGTCGTGGAGCGGTACGGCTGCTCCTCGTACCTGGTGGGCAGCAGGTTCCGCGCCAAGGGCACGACGTTCGAGGAGTCCTCGCGGCTCGACCCCGACCGGTACGCGGCGCACGGCGGCGCGTTCCCGATCGCGGTCGAGGGCGCGGGCGTCATCGGCACGGTGGTCGTCTCGGGCCTCCCCCAGATCGCGGACCACGCGCTGGTGGTGGCGGCCCTGGAGCGCTTCACCGCGTCCTGACCGGACGACGACCGCCCCGCGCCGTCATGGCGCGGGGCGGTCGTTCCTGTCAGCGGTCAGCCGTCCGGATCAGTCCACCTGGTCCTCGGCGCGGCGGCGGATCATCACCACGAACCCGACACCGGTGCCGACGAGGGCCGCGGCGATCGCGCCCACGAGCGCCAGCTCACCGGACGAGGTGCCGGTGTGGGCCATCTCGCCGTCGCTCTTGCTGGGGCTGGGCTGCGGGTGGGGGTGCGTGGGCGAGTCGGACGGGGACGGGCTCGGGCCGTCACTGTCGGAGGGAGACGGGCTCGGGCCGTCGCTGTCCGACGGCGAGGGGCTCGGGCCATCGCTGTCCGACGGCGAGGGGCTTGGGCCATCGCTGTCCGACGGCGAGGGGCTCGGGCCGTCACTGTCCGACGGGGACGGGCTCGGACCGTCGCTGTCCGACGGCGAGGGGCTCGGGCCATCACTGTCCGACGGCGAAGGACTGGGGCCAT
>NZ_JBHXTE010000008.1:197774-213446 GCF_042677545.1 Streptomyces sp. NPDC127108
GGGGCCGTCACTGTCCGACGGGGACGGGCTCGGACCGTCGCTGTCCGACGGCGAGGGGCTCGGGCCATCACTGTCCGACGGCGAAGGACTGGGGCCATCGCTGTCCGACGGAGACGGGCTCGGACCATCGCTGTCCGACGGCGAGGGGGACGGCGCCGTGCACGACGGCAGATCGCCCGTGAACGGGTACGCGTGGATCTCCTGGCCGCCCCCGGCCAGCGAGGTGTGGGTCAGCGAACCCACCGTGAAGAAGCGTCCGTTCATGCCGGGCAGCGTCACCGTCGTCGAGCTGCCGGGCGACCCCACGAGCACGCTCCCCTGGAACTGCCCGCTGCCCCCGAACCGCACCGAGGAGGCGTCCGGCACGTTCCACAGCAGCTTCTCGCGGCTGACGCCGGACAGCAGGCCGCTGTAGGTGCGCACCGTGCGGGCGTCGCCGACGAGGTTGACGAGCACGGTGGCGCCGTCCGGGATGTTTTGGAACGAGATGCCCTGGTCACCGCCGGTGCGGCTGACCATGTCGAAGTCCACGTTGAAGACCTGGATCTTCGAGGTGCCGTCACCGGTGAAGACGGTCTCGCTGCCGTTGTTGACCGCCGTGCCGGTGGCCTCGCGCGGCGAGTCGTTCTCGTACGCGTAGCAGTGGCTGGCCTCCGTCAGCTGACCGGGCAGCATCGCGTACTTGTCGGCGGCGTCGGCGTCCTTCACCGGCGCGGGGATGACCCGGCCGCTGAGGTCCCCGCCGTACCGCACGACTCCGGAGACGCTGCCCTCCTCGGCGAGCAGCCGCTGGCCCGTGGCGACCGACAGGTCGCTGCCGACGGTCAGGAAGTCCGAACCGTTGGGCGGCGGCACCCGGGAGCCCACACCGGCGACGCCCACGTTGTAGATCTGCGAGGCACCGGCGCGCTTGTTCATGTCGAAGCTGCCGAGGACGACGACCTTGCCCTCGGCCTCCGCGGCCGCCTCGCGCACCAGCATGTTCTCGCCGACGAAGACGTTGATGTTCTCGTCCCGGCCCGCGATCGGGCCGTTGTTCACCTCCGGGTACCCGTTCTCCGGGCAGGCCGAGCCCTTGCAGGGGCCGAGCCCGCCGGGCAGGGGGTCGGCGACCCCGAGACCGGCGAGGCCGCCGACGATGGCGGCGGCCGCGACGGTGACTGCCGCCGCCACATAAGCAGAACGTTTTCTTCGCATACTCGGAAATATGCGTAATTAAGACAAAACTAAGGGGAGACACGCTCATCGCTTCCCCCATTGGCCTACGCGACTTGGCCTACGCGACTTGGTCTACTCGACCTGGCCCACGCGACCCCGCCCACGGACCCTGTCCGGACGTCAGGCCCCCTTCAGCTCCTGCCGCTGCCGCCCCAGACCGTCGATCTCCAGCTCCACCACGTCCCCGGCCCGCAGATACGGCTTCGGCTCGGGCTGGCCGAGGGCGACTCCGGCGGGCGTACCGGTGTTGATCACGTCGCCCGGGTAGAGCGTCATGAACTGGGAGACGTAGCGCACCACTTCCGCGACCGGGAAGATCTGCTGGGCCGTCGTCCCGTCCTGCTTCAGCTCGCCGTTGACCCACAGGCGAAGCCCGAGGTCCTGCGGGTCCGGCACCTCGTCGGCGGTGACCAGCCAGGGGCCGAGCGGGTTGAAGGTCTCGCAGTTCTTGCCCTTGTCCCAGGTGCCGCCGCGCTCGATCTGGAACTCGCGCTCCGACACGTCGTGCGCGACCGCGTACCCCGCGACGTGCGCGAGTGCCTCCTCGTGCGACTCCAGATAGCGCGCGGTGCGCCCGATGACGACGGCCAGCTCGACCTCCCAGTCGGTCTTCACCGAGCCGCGCGGTACGAGCACGGTGTCGTCGGGGCCGACGACGGTGTCCGCCGCCTTGAAGAACACCACGGGCTCGGCGGGCGGCTCGGCGCCGGTCTCTGCCGCGTGGTCGTGGTAGTTCAGGCCGATGCACACGACCTTGCCTATGCGGGCGAGCGGCGGCCCGACCCGCAGTCCGGCCGGGTCGAGCGCGGGCAGGGTGCCCGCGTCGGCGGCGGCGCGGACGCGGGCGAGCGCGGCGTCGTCCGCGAGCAGCGCGCCGTCGATGTCGGCGACCGTGCCGGACAGGTCGCGCAGGGTGCCTCCGGCGTCGAGCAGTGCCGGGCGCTCGGCGCCGGCGGTACCGACTCGCAGCAGCTTCATGGTCTGACTCCCTCTGGTCGAGCGCGGCGGGGCCGATGGTTGCGGCATCGGAGGTTGGTCGATCCTCCAAGCTGATTGTCCGCTCCGCAAGACCCCGTTCACGTACTGGACCGTCACATCCCGTGTGCGGGGGCGGTCACATCACGGCGGCGGCGCCCATCGCACCGGCCCCGGTCGGCATGTCCCGGTAAAGGACGGCCCGCTCGACGGCGCTCCACGTCGTGCTGGTCACGACGTACAGGGCCGCGGCGAGCGGCACCACGGCCACGGTGAACAGCGTCATGAAGGACATGAACGGCATGAACTTGGTCATGGTGGCCATGGCGTTCGCGCCGGGCGCCTGCTCGCCGCCGGGCGCGGCCGGCGGGTTCGCGGCGAGCTGTCGCTTCGTACGCCGGTAGTTGAAGGTCGCGACGGCGGCGACCAGGGCGAAGAGCGCGAGGTAGAGCAGACCGGCAGCGCCGAGGAGGCCGCCGTCGCCGACGGCGTCCGCGAAGCGGCCGCCGAGCGGTGCCGCGAACAGCTTGTGGTCGAGGAGCTCGTTGGCCTCGCCGCCGATGTTCGAGCTGGAGAACAGGTGGTAGAGCAGGAAGAAGGCGGGGAGCTGGAAGAGGCCGGGCAGGCATCCGGCGAGCGGCGACACCTGCTCCTTGCGGTGCAGCTCCATGAGCGCCTTCTGGAACTTCTCCGGGTTCTTGGCGTGCTTCTTGCGCAGCTCGGCGATCTGCGGCGAGAGCTTGGCGCGGGCCTTCTGGCCGCGGGCCGCGGCACGCGACAGGGGGTGGACGAGCAGGCGGACGCAGATGGTGACGGCGACGATGGCGGCGGCCATCGCCGAGCCGTGGAACAGCGGCGCGAACAGGTCGGCGAGGTCGGCGACCAGGCTGGCGAAGAAAGACATGGGGGTGAGCCCTCCGGGGGTCTCGTCGTGCCGGAATGCCTCACTCAGGGGAGGCGTGTGTACGTCGGCATGACGACCCGCGCGGGGTCGGGGAGTCGGACTCGTGAGAGCGATGAGAGCGGTGCGAGCTTTCAGAGTCCGGAGAAGCCGGGAAGCCCGGGAAGTCCCCTACGCGGCCGTCAGGAGGGCACGGCCGGGTGCTCGCGGCCGGGTGCGGCCGCGGGCGTCGGGATCGCGCTGCGGCAGGAACGCGGTGCGTTGCTCGCGGTCGCGGATGGCGGTGCGCACCCTGGTGGGCGGCACGGCGGGCGCGCAGCGCGCGGCGAGGAGCGAGCACAGGGCGAGGGCGGAGCCCGCGGCGGCGGTCGCGGCGAGCGCGACGGCGGCGGAGAGGCTGCCGGTGTCGGCGAGGACGGTCTCGACGAGGAGGAAGAGGAACAGGGCGGCGGGGCGCAGCGGCGCGAGCCACTTGCCGAGCACGCGCTTGGTCAGATCCTTGACCACGTCGCCACCTCCCCTCGTCGTCCGCTTCGCCATTCGCTCACGTGTACTCCTGCTTTTTATACAGGATCGAGCCGGACGGGCTGAAGGAGCCCGTGGGCCCCCCGTCCCCTCCGCCCTCGCTCTCGCTCTCACCCTCGCCCTCGATCGGATCCCGCGCGAGCACCTCCCCGTCCGGCCGGCTGTCCTGGTCGACAGGACCGGCGTACGAGACGGCGAGCGCCACGGCCAGGTTGGCCGCGAGCGCGACGATCCCCGCGTTCACGCCGAACACCGGGTCGCGCTCGGTGAACACGAGCCCGCACACGATCGCCACCCCCACGACGAGCCCGCTCACGGCCCCCACCAGCGTCAGCCGCCGCCAGACCAGGCCGAGCAGCAGCATCGGAAGGAGCTGCGCCATCCCCTCGTACGAGATGAGCGAGAGCCGTACGAGGGTGTTGGGCGCCGCGTACGTCATCACCAGCGCGAGCGCGCCCGCGACGACGACGACGGTCTGCGAGGCGCGCTTCTGCCGCGCGGACGCCCGCAGCGCGGGCAGCAGCGACAGCACGCTCCGCCCCCACATAGTCCCGATGACCAGCATGAACACGGCCATCGGCACGATGGACGACAGCGCCGCGGCGACCCCGACGAGCCCCACCACCCACGCGGGCAGCGAGTCCACGACCAGCTTGAAGAGCGCCAGGTTCGACCCGGCCCCGGTGAGCCCCGGCACCACGAACAGGGCGGCCATGCCGAGCAGCATCGGGACGAACAGCAGGATGTTGTACGCGGGCAGCAGGACGGCGTTGCGGCGCAGCCCGTCGGCACTGCGGGCGCCCAGATAGCCCGCGACGGTGGTCGGGAAGATGACGACGGTGAGGGCGTTCAGGAAGGTGGTGGTGGCGAACCAGGCCGCCCCGTAGGGACTGCTCCCGCTCCCGGGCAGCGTCAGCCACTCCCCCTTCTCCCGCACGACCCGGTCGAGGAAGTCCCCGTACCCGTCGAAGTAGTGCAGCGGCACATACACGACGAGGAACGCGAGGGTGCCGATGACCAGCACGTCCTTGAGCACCGACACCCACGCGCTGCCGCGAAGACCGCTCACCACCACGAACCCTGTGGTGACGGCGAACCCGATGAAATAGGCCCAGTTGAGGCTGATGGCGCCGTACGAGATCGTCGAGACGACGACGCCCATGCCCGTGATCTGCAGCTGGATGTACGGCAGCAGGAAGACCGTCACCATCACGGCGACGGCGGCGCCGAGCCAGGGCCGGTCGTAGCGGTGCGCCACCATGTCGGTGATGCCGACGAGCCCGTGGCGACGCGCGTACGCCCAGAGCATCGGCCCCACGACGTACCCCACCGCGTACCCGCACGACATGTAGGCGACGACGTAGAGCACGGGCGCGCCGTAGTTGTACCCCCAGCCCGCGGCACCCAGATAGCTGAAGCTGGTGTAGCCCTCGCCCGCCATGAGCACCCAGATGAGCACGGTCCCGAGGGAACGCCCGCCGACGGACCACTCGGCGAGGGCGCCCTTCGGGGAGCTCTCACCGGCCCCGTTCCTCCGCCCCCGCACGGCGAGCAGCCCGAGGGCGACGGTGGCGACCATGAAGACGCCGAAGATGGCGGTGGCGGTGGTGGCGTTCCCGTTCACGAAACCCGCCTCCTCATGTTCTTGTCCCCGCGGTAGGCGAGCCAGACGGCGACCGGTGTGACGAGGGTGGCCGCGAGCAGCCAGGCGAACAGGAAGGGCAGCCCGAGGACGAGGGGCCGTACGCGATTGACGAAGGGCAGCGCCCCCACGTACAGCACGAAGGGCACGAGGAGCCACAGGAGGTGGGGGCGGCGCTTGATCACGGGGCAGGAGCTTAATCGGGCCGCTCGGCCCGGGTGCGGGCGGCGGCCTGGTGGGCGTCGGCAGCCTCGTGGGCGTCGGCGGCCTGGTGGCCGGGGCAGTCTCCGCTCAGCGGGGCCGCATGGCTGTCAGCTTCCCCCACACCACGAGGCGGTACTTGGAGGTGTACGCCGGGGTGCAGGTGGTGAGCGTGACGTAGTACCCGGCCCGGTCGTACCCGTGCCCCGGCCGGACCGCGCTGCGCGGCACGGGCGCGATGACCCCGCCGTCGCGCGGGCTCGTCCGGTCGAGGGTCTTGTCGACGGTGTACGTGTAGACGGCGTCCCGCGTCCCGACGGTCATCCGGTCACCGGGGCGCAGCCGGTCGAGGTGCCGGAAGGGCTCCCCGTGGGTGTTCCGGTGCCCGGCGAGCGCGAAGTTCCCGGGGCGGCCGGGCTGGGCGGTGCGGGGGTAGTGGCCGACGTAGCCCTTGTTGAGCACACCGCCCTTGCTGACGCCCGCGGCGACGGGGACGCGGAGGCCGAGGCGGGGGATGCGGAGGACGGCGTAGGCGTGGTCGGGGGTAGGTCTGGCGGGGTCGCCCAGGGTGGGGGTGTTTCGGGCCGGGGAGTTCCGGGCCGGGGTGTCCCGGGCCGGGGGTGCGGTGGTGTCGCCACCGGGTGCGCCGCGGTCGTCGACGGCACCGGCCCCGCGGGAAGGCCCCCGACGGTCTGCCTCCCCCTCCCCTTCCCCCTCCCCCCACTCCCGCTCCAGGGAATCGACTTTGCTCTCCGCCGCGGCGCGGGCCTGGCGGTTGGTCCACCAGAGCTGGTGGACGACGAGGAGGAGCAGGACGAGGCCGAGGGTGAGGGTGGCTTCGGCGGCGTACCAGAGGAGGCGGGCGAGGGGGTGGCGGCGGGCGGGATGGCGGCGGGCGGGATGGCCGTGGACGACGACGGGCACCCGGGTCCGGGCCGGACGTACCACGGGGCCACCTCCCTCCTGACCGGGCAGCCGCAAGATAGGGGCAACGCCCCGAACTGACCAGACCCACGCTCGACCGGACCCACGAGGACACCACCGCGCCGCACCCCATACACCCCACCCCGGGAACGGCAGTACGGTGTCACCCATGCGCCCCGACACGCCTGCCGATCACGTCGACCACATCGCCGAAGCGGAGCGCCTGGAGCGCACCGCGGGCCTCTACCCGGAGGACGCGGAACACCTGCTGCTGCAGGCCGCGGCCCACCTGGAGCTGGCCGACGCCCGCGACCGCGCGACGACGCTCTACGACAGCCTGCTCTCGCCGTCGGCGTCGCACCCGCCGGAGAACCCGACCCTGATCCGCGCGCTGAAGGCGGCGAACCTCTGGGAGTACGGCCACGAGGCGGAGGCGAGGGCGATCATCGACGGCGTCCGCGGCACGGCGCCGGCGGACGCGGCGCCGTGGGTGATCGTGGCGGAGGCGCTGGAGGCGCACGACGAGCTGGACCAGGCGCACGAGACGTTCACGCAGGGGCTGACGCGCCTGCTCCCCGCGGCACCGGACGCGGCCGCCCCCGCGGAGCCCCCCTACCCGACCCACCCCCTCCTCTTCGGCCGCCACCGGGTACGCCGCCTGCTCGGCGCGGAGCACGACGCCTGGGACGGCCTGGCGGACCGGGTCCACCGCTCGCGCGCGTCGGCGTCGGGCCGGGCGCCGGTGCCCCTGGACGAACTCCACGACCCCAAGCGGGTCTGGGCCCTCGGCTCGGAGAACCCCGAGGACCTGCGCGCCGAAATCACCCGGCTCCAGGCGGAGTTGGGCTCCTACCGCGAGGCCCTCTCCCGCCCGTTCCCGGTAGCGGTCCTCCACTGGCCGTCCACGGAACTCACCGAACTCCTCACGGCGTACCCGTCCCTCTCGACGGAATACCCGTCCCACGAGGCCCACTTGGCGACCATAGAGTCCTCCCTCCGCGAACTCTCCGCCTCCGGCACCCCGAACCTGGGCATCGTCACGGGCACGGTCCCCTCCTACGAGGCCTTCGCCGCCTCGGAGGGCGCCTCCGCGGACGATCCGCTGCTACTGCCGCAGTACGCGACGACGCTGGCTGCGCGGGGGCGGGCGGAGGGGTGGCCGCCGGAGGCGGGGGCTGGGTGTTGGTGTGGGTCGGGGAGGGCGTACGCCGAGTGCCACGGGGGCGGACCCGTCGAGCCCTGACGCATGCCTGACCACCGGCGCAATGCCACCATGCCCGAAGCAGTTCCGTCCTCGCCATCCGTCTCGGCGCGCATGAGTCGCCAGAGTTCCCGCGACACAACGCCCGAGGTCGCGGTTCGGCGTCTCCTGCATGCAGCTGGACTCCGCTACCGCGTCAATGTGCCGGTGCCCGGAATGCCCCGGCGCATGATCGATATCGCCTTCGGCAAAGCCAAGATCGCCGTCTTCATGGACGGCTGCTTCTGGCACAGCTGCCCGCAACATGCAACCGAACCGAAGGCGAATGCCGAGTGGTGGCGGGCCAAGCTCGACAAGAACATGGCCCGCGACCGTGAGACGTCACGGCATCTGGAGGCGGCGGGCTGGACCGTGCTGCGCTTCTGGGAACACGAGCGGCCGGGGGACGTCGCTCGGGCAGTCGCCCGCGCACGGCACGACATCGATTCACAGACATAACTCGCGGTAGCGACAGCATCTCGATTCAGAGGACTTCCGCCCCCGTTGTCCGACTTCTGCACTACGGTCAAAGTCGCTTGACTGACTTCCATGGCTGCGATACCCATCACGGCCATGTCCGCATATGACCGAGGATGTTCATGCGCAGCAGCACACTCACCGGCATAGGCTTCACCCCGTTTCCCCACCAGAAGGACATGCTGGAGCGCTTGGAGGTCGAGCGCGCAGTCCGTGGCCGTCGCCGCAACCTTCTCGTCGCCGCGACAGGGACGGGCAAGACGGTGATGGCTGCGCTCGACTACGAGCAGTTGTCGCGCAAGGCAGGCCGCAAGCTGCGGCTACTCTTCGTCGCGCATCGCAGGGAAATCCTGGATCAGTCTCGGAACACCTACCGACGCGTCCTGAACGACACGGCCTTCGGCGAGGCATTGCACAGCAGCGAACGCCCCAAGCAGTGGGACCACGTATTCGCCAGCGTGCAGGCGCTCACTTCCCGCAAGTTGGAGCAGTTCCCTCCTGACCACTTCGACGTCATCGTCATCGACGAATTTCATCACGGTACGTCCCCTACGTACCGAAAAATCCTTGACCACTTCACACCCACGGAACTCCTCGCGCTCACCGCGACACCCGAGCGCATGGACGGAAAGAACATCCAGGACGAGTTCTTCGAGGGGCACATCACCGCAGAGATGCGCCTGTGGGAGGCCCTGGAGAACGAACTACTCAGCCCCTTTCGGTACTTCGGGATCAGCGACGAGACCGACTTGCGCGCAGTGGAGTGGAAGCGCGGAGCATACGACTCAGGGCAGCTCAGCAATGTACTCACCGGGAACGACGCACGCGCCCGACTGATCAAGAAGTCCGTGCACGAGAAGGTCACGAATCCGAGATCCATGCGTGCGCTCGGGTTCTGCGTGTCCGTATCGCACGCCCACTTCATGGCCGAACACTTCACCAGGGATAAGCTTGCCGCCGTCGCCCTCTCCGGCGAAAATCACCGCGATGAGCGCAAGCAGGCCCTCGATGACCTTAAGGACGGGAAGATCCAAGTTATCTTCTCCGTCGACCTGTTCAATGAGGGACTCGACATCCCCGACGTCGATACGCTGCTCCTCCTGCGCCCCACGGAGAGCTCCACGCTGTTCCTGCAGCAGCTTGGCCGAGGTCTGCGCCGGACACCCGACAAGGACGTGCTCACGGTCCTCGACTTCATTGGCCAGCACCGCAAGGAGTTCCGCTTCGAGAATCAGTTCCGGGCGCTGACGAACCTGACGAGGAAACGCCTGCTGAACAACCTGGAGCAGGGGTTCCCCATGTTGCCGTCCCGCTGCCAGATCATCTTGGAGCCCAAGGCCAAGCAGACCATCATCGGCAACATCAAGGCGCAGCTCAAGGTCAACTCAACCGCTCTCGTCCGCGAAGTTTCCACGTACGGCGAGTCGCGGCTGGCTACCTACCTGGAAGAGAGCGGTCGGGAGATCAAGGAGATCTACCGCGGCAATGGCAACTCGTGGACCAAGCTCCTACGTGGCGCCAAGCTCCTCAAAGGCACTGCACCTGAAGGTGAGTTGGACCTGCTGAAGCGCGTCCCTTCCTTCCTACACATCGATGACAAGGAACGCATCGAGGCCTACCAGCGGCTGCTCACTGACGATGCTCCCGCGTACGACGCCTTGCCCGCGCGGGAGCAGGCTTACGCCCGCATGCTCTTCTTCAACCTCTGGGACAAGGCTGGTGGCCACTCCACCTACCAAGCGGGGCTCTCCTACTTACTCAAGCACAAGCCCGTTCGCGAAGAACTCCGCCAGGTCCTTGAGCACTGCCTCGCCCACGCGGATCACTTCCCCTTGCCTCTTGAGGGGGCGCACCGCGACCTCCCCTTGAAGGTGCACAGCTCGTACAACCGATCCGAAATCCTCGCCGCCCTCGGCGTGGCGCGCTTCGGCGGCCAGATGCCAGGCTCCTTCGCCCAAGGGGTAGTTGAGGTGAAGGACATCAGCACCGACGCCTTGCTCATCACCTTGGAGAAGGACGAGAAGGAGTTCTCGCCCACGACGCGGTATCAGGACTACGCGATGAGTCCGACCCGGTTCCACTGGGAATCGCAGAACGCGACCGCCGAAGACTCCGCCACGGGGCGCCGCTACCGCAAGCACGTCCAGCGCGGAAGCTGCATTCTGCTCTTCGTCCGCCGCTACAAGAACACCGACATCGGCGGCGCCGAGCCGTGGATGCTCTTGGGACCCGCGCGCTACGTCGCACATGAGGGCAGCAAGCCCATGGCGATCACTTGGGAGCTTGAGTACGAGATGCCCGCGGACGTCTGGACGTACTCGTCGATCCCATCGAGCTGACCAGCCGGAGTGGCCACTCCGTCAGCTCTCCGCCTCCAGCTCCGCCTCGAAGTGCATCTGTGCTCGATCTAGCGCTTCATCAGGGTCACAGCCATGAGCTTGGAGCCAGTGGAGGAGGTCGGCGATCAGATCGATCGCCGCTTCCTCCGCCGCGGCTACGCCGAGACGCCCTGAGCGGGAAACCAGCCCAGAGCGTTCTGCGCCATACAGCGCGAGATGCCCTTCCACCCGCGCCACCCGTGGGCCTGCGGGGTCGCTAGCCGAGGGGACAAGGTCCGTCGCCAGCTCGCACCACACCACCTTGGATGCTTCACGAAGGACGACGCCCCAGCGATGGTCACTCATCGCATCGACGAGGGCCATACCTCGCCCCGATTCCGCGTCGCACTCAGGGGCGAGGAGCGTCGGTAGGGCCCGTGCATCAGGGTCGAGCATCTCGATGCGGACAAAGGTGCCAGCCATGGAGAGCGTGAGCGTTACTGGCGTACCGAGGCCCACATGCTTGATGACGTTCGAGGTCAATTCCGTGACACACATTTGAGCTGCCTCAACTGCTTCCGGCAGCCCCCACAGAGTCAGCTTCATCCACACGGCTCGGCGCAGGACTGCAACTTCAGATGGGTCTGCTGTGAAGGACCGACCCCAGGGGTCCCGCCTGCCGAATTCGCTGGCATTGATCATCGCCTCTACCTCCTGCGCACCACATCGTGCACTGCGTGACCATCGATCACTCCTAGTGACAGATTCGCAGCGCCCATCCCGCCGTGCAACATGCATAAAGAGATTCCCCCGATGGGGTGATTGGCCTTTCACGCCACTTCCGATGGGATGGAACACCCGCTACAGCACCAGGAGTTGACATGGCAGGATCCCCCACCGCGCGCCGACGCCGATTGGCCATCGAGCTCAAGAGGCTCCGCGAAGAGAACGGCTTCACCTGCAGCCAGGTGGGCAAGGAGCTGGACTGGAGCAGCTCGAAGGTCAACCGCATGGAGACGGGGCAGGGCCGGGTCCAACCGTCCGACGTCGAAGCCCTATGCCGCTTCTACGCCACTTCCGACGAGCTACGCGATCTCCTCAAGTCCTTGGCCAAGGAGTCAAAGACGAAGGGATGGTGGCACGCCCACGGGGACGCCGTACCGTCCTGGTTCTCCGTCTACGTAGGCCTGGAACAGGCAGCATCAAGCCTGCGCACCTACCAAGGCGAGTTCATCCCGGGGCTACTCCAGACGCCCGCGTACGCATCGGAGCTGAGCCGCGCCTGGGTCGACCACACGCCCGAAGACGTACAGCGCATGGTCGATGTACGGATGCGACGACAGGAACTACTACAGGGCGACAGCGCACCGGACCTGTGGATCGTCGTGCACCAGAGCGCGCTCATGCACATCATCGGAGCTCGCCAGGTCATGGCAGGCCAGCTCGAACGTATGCTGGAAATCGTGGAGTTGAGGAACGTAACGGTCCAGGTCCTGCCGTTCGACGCGGGCGCCTATCCCACCACCGGATCGTTCACGGTCCTCGGCTTCCCGGAGCAGGAGGACCCGGACGTGGTGTATCGGGAAGGGCTGACGGATTCGGTCTACCTCGAACAACCCCATGACGTGGACCTCTACGCGAAGGCGTTCGACCACCTCAGGGCGCTGGCCCTGAGTCCGCAACGATCAGCCCTGCTGATCAAGAGAACTCTGGAGGACCACTCCCGATGACGCTGCCTCCAACTATCCGGTGGCGGAAGAGCAGTTACAGCAATGGCATGGGCGGGGAGTGCCTGGAGGTTGCTTCGCTCCTTGGTGACATAGCCGTGCGGGACTCCAAGGTCATATCGGGCCCCTGGATCACGGTTGGCACCGGCGCTTGGGAATCATTCGTGGCGGCCGTCCGGAAGGGAAACCCCACCAGAGCTACGCCCCCCTAGCAATGTGACTCCTAGACAACGGGCTGGTTAGGGTCGCGAAGCACCTCACCTGCTCGGTCAAGGAACTGCGTACGCACTTCGGTGACGTGCTCACTCCGCTCCAACCAATCCAGCCATCGGGCCTCACGTTCCGCAGCCCCATAGCCCGCCCCGTGCTCCGCGAGCTTCAACGCTTGCGCCGCATCGGCCGTCGCCGCCCTGAGTACCTGAGCCAAGACCACTACGGCCTCCGGCCCCCAGAGCGCGAGTTGGCTCGTGCAGGACTGCATGGCGGAGACTTGGCCTCGGAATGCGTCGCGCTCAGCGACGGGAAACTCCTCACCGCGGCGTATGGCAACGGCCGCCCGCTTCAGGGTGTCCTCGGCTGCCGAGTGAGCATCGAGCAGCTTGGCGCAGGCCTGCTGTCGCTGCTCCTTAACCCACTGCTGGTGCCCCGTCGCAGCTTGCCGATCCACTTGGGCAAGCGCCGCTTCCACGCCCTTCTCACCGCCAATGCGTGCACCGCGCACGCTGGCGAACGCGCCCACAGCTGCTCCGCCCACCGCTCCGGCCACCCCGACGACTGCGGCAACTATCGCCGCCATCCCTCCATCCATGCGGCCATCATCCCGCAAGGCACTTCTGGCCCACGGACAACCGCTAAAGAGCTCAGGCACTCCAGGCGAGTTGAGGTGCTACGTGTCAACGCCGCCTACTAGCCTGTGCACATGTCAACTGTTGCCCCTTCCTTCCAACCTGGTGACATCCTCACGCGAGCGGACATCCGCAAGGAGTTGGGAGGAAGCCCGCAGGGCGGCATCTGCCCATCCGTGGAGAAGAAGACAGTGGTCCTCTACTCCGACATCAAGTCGGGTGAGCAGTACGGCTACCGCGATGGATGGCTTCGAGAAGAGGATCGGCTGGGTCCCATCTTCGAGTACACCGGAGCCGGAACTGAGGGAAACCAGACGTTCACTGGGGCCACGGGTACGGGCAACGCCGCGATACTCCAGCACGCTCTTGACGGCCGCACTCTCCATGTGTTCATCGGCCACGGGAAAGTTCCTGGCACCGGCATAAGAACGCATCGCTATATTGGCGCGTTCGAGGCGGACCACGAACGTCCGTACGTCATAAGACAGGCCCGTGACAAGTTCCAGCAGGATCGCGATGTCATCGTCTTTCGGCTGCGCCCACTCGGAGCATACGAACGATCCGAAAGTGACGTAATACCGCCGGCAACTCAGACCAAAGTCACGTTTGTTCAGTCTGGAACCAGGCGCCGCCCAGCGGCTCCACCACGCCTGCGGGAAGCATGGGACCGAGATCGATCAGCTGCAAGAGCAACCTACCAACGCGACAAGATAGCTGCCGAGTACAGCGATGTACTCACCAACCGCCAACACCGCGTCGGCCGGTTGGAAGTACACGTCAGAGGCGTAGAGGAGGCCATGGAAGCCGCCCTCTACGACGAGAGCGAACGCACCATCTATGAGCCAGCAGACAGTAACTCGCGGCAAGCCTTGAGAGATGCCCTGATGCACCTCATGAACCTCAGAATGCACTTGAGTAAGATCGAGAATGGCATGCCGATCCGCTGCATGGTGCTCGCACCTGGGATACCTAGCGAGGATACGCAGCAACTACTCAATGAGTATGACGTGGGAATTGTCTATCGCAATGCGAACGGCGACTTCAGCGAGCTGCCAAGCAGTGGACAGAACCCTCCTGCGGACGGAACTCCGACCGCCTTCCCTTGCGTCAACTGCCCAACTCGCTCGTTCTAGTCGAGGTACGTCCTAGGCCCATCCGCTTGGAGGTACAACAGGCTGCTTTGCGTCACTTTTTCGTAGTTCGGTGGCCGGGTTGCTCCAGTGCGGGTTGAGGGTGGTCCCCCGTGGCTACGGATGGGGCTGATCAGCGGCGAGCGCTGTGTGGCTCGGCCGGGGCGGCGTCTGTCGGATGGGGACATGGAAGGCGGGTCGGTCATGCCGGAGAACAAATACCCGGGGGTATACGTGGAGGAAACGCTCGCGGTGGGGGTGTCCATGACCGCAGGGGAGACGGCCGTACCAGTCTTCTTTGAGGACTGCGGCGACGCGGTGGACTCGGTGGCGCCGCTGGCAAGTTGGCAGGAGTTCACCCGCCTCGGCGACACGCTCAACGCCTCGGCGTTCGCGGCCTCCCTGCGCGGCTACTTCGCCAACGGCGGCAGCCGCTGCTACCTGGCCAACACCGCCGGACGCTCCCTGGACGAAACCCTCACAGCAGTGGAGCGCTTCTCCGACATCACCGTCCTTGTTGCCCCGGGCCTGTGGGACGAGGGCGAGAAGCGGGCGGGCGAGTGGGCCCGCGCCCTGACCGGCTACGCGGCCTCGCACCAGGCGATGGCCATCCTGCACGCCGACCGCGCGCACACTCCCGCGCAGGCGAGTGCGGCGGTGGACGGCTGGGGCTTGGAGGAACGAGTGCGCCCGCACGCAGCGGTCTACTACCCCTGGGTCCGGCAGGCAGCCAGTAGCGGTGACCTGGTGGTGGCACCCTCAGGGATCCTCGCCGGTATCTGGGCCCGCACGGATCGAGAGCGGGGGGTGTGGAAAGCCCCGGCGAACGTCGCCCTGGCCCAGGTGACAGGCCTGGAGCACCAGGCGGGAGACCAGGAGCAGCGTGAGAACGCGTCGCTGAACTTTCTGCGCGTCTTCCCTGGTCGCGGAACCCTCGTATGGGGCGCCCGCACCCTTGTCAGCGCGGAGAGCCCCAACATGGACTGGCGTTACATCCCGGTCCGACGCCTGTTTGACGCCGTCTTCCGGGACATCTCCACCGCACTGCGGAGCGTCGTCTTCGAGCCGAACACCCGGCCCACCTGGGAGAAGGTGCGTGCCGCGGTCGACAGCCACCTGCATGGCCTGTGGAGGATGGGGGCGTTCCTGGGTGCGAGGCCGGATGAGGGCTACTTCGTCCAGGTCGGGGAGGGCATCACCATGACCCGGGAAGACATCGAGAGCGGCAGGTTGATCGTCCGGGTGGGCATCGCCCCGATCCGCCCCGTCGAGTTTCTGCTGCAACAGCACACCATCGAGCTGGACCGGGGCTGATGGGGCTCTCCGTACGCCACGAAATGGGTCCGAGTTACGCTCGGCCACAGCGACAGATCCCTCCCCAACCGGGCGAAAGCGAGGCAGGCATGGCGAACGTGGTGGCGAAGGTACCGGCAGCCGCAGTGGCCGCCGCCGGGCTAGGTTCTGTCCGGCGGATCATGTGACTGTCGGGTTGCCTGCTCGTTGTTCTCGGTGTGGGGCGGGGTGATCTGACGAACGCGGAGTGGGTGCG